>NZ_JAEPRP010000076.1:10234-18811 GCF_016652895.1 Ensifer sp. SSB1 | reverse complement strand
CCGTGGAAGACAACGCCGCGCAACTCATATCCGCCTGGGCTTCGCGCCGGTTGCCATCCGTTTTCGCGGAACTGGCCCGCAACGCGCGTCCGGTTTATCCTCGATAGCCGAGCAAGGACTCCATCAATCTGCAGCGGCGCGAATGGCTTCGTTTTTCAAGCCCATTGCAACGTCGACATTCGCCGCCAGGTGGGCTTCCAGCAACAGATTGATTTTTTACAGCATTTGAACGAGAGATCATTTTCGATCCTGCCTGACACACGAGGAACATCGGATGCGCATTCTGCTTGTGCTTGCTCACCCGCTCGAAGACAGTTTTGCCGTCAACGTCGCGCGTGAAGCGCGCACGGCCCTGGAGGCGAACGGCCATTCGGTCGATTTGCTCGATCTTTATCGCGAGGATTTCGATCCGCGTCTCACCGTGGCCGAGCGCGGCAGCTACTTCACCGACGCCTATGACCGCTCGGCAGCGGCCGACTGGATAGCGCGCCTGCAGGCGGCCGACGGGTTGGTGCTCGTGTTCCCACAATGGTGGTTCAATTTTCCGGCGATCCTCAAGGGCTTCTTCGATCGCGTCTTTGCGCCTGGTGTCGCCTTCGACAACGATCCGGCCGGCGGCCGCATCATTCCGCGGCTTCATAACATCAAGGTCTTCTGGGCGCTGACCACGACAGGCTCGCCCTGGTGGGTGGTGCATCTCTATATGGGCAACCCGGTCAAGCGGCTGCTGAAGCGCGGTATCGCCGCCTTCTGCGCCAAGGGGCTGAATTTCCGGATGCTTGCGCTGCACGACATGGATCGCGCAACCGACGCCAAGCGCAAGGCCCATCTCGTCCGTGTGCGTCGGCTCATCGCGGGCATCTAGCCGCGGCTACTCGAATGTCGCCAGATATTTTCTAAGCAAGCCGTCGAGCGTCGCCCGCTCCTCGGGCGATAGCTCGGAAACGACGCGATGCTGGTTTGCCACGTGCGCCGTCGCTGCCTCGTCGACACGGCGCAGCCCTTCCTCCGTGAGCGCGATGATGACGCTGCGCCGGTCCTCGGGGTTGGCAATCCGCTCGACGAGCCCGGCCTTCTCCAACTGGTCGATGCGGTTGGTCATGGTTCCCGAGCTGACCATGGTCGTATCCAGCAGATCTCCGGGCGAAAGCCGATAGGGCGGCCCGGAGCGGCGCAGCGTCGCGAGCACGTCGAAGCTCGAAGCGGAGAGGCCGCGCTCGGCAAAGGTTTTTTCGACTTCCCGGCCGATATGGGTCGAAAGCCGCGAGAGGCGGCCAAGCAGCCCCATGGCCGTCACATCGAGATCCGGCCGTTCCCGGTGCCACTGGGCCAATATCCTGTCGACGCGATCCATCAGAGAGTCTCCACTGTTTCGCCAGTCATAGAGTATCTTGACGTAGAGATAAACTGTGCTAGCTTCATTTTATCTTGATGTAGAGATTCTTGAGATAAAGATATGACCACGAACCGCACCGCCGATCTCGCCTTGACCGCACTCGCCCCGGCCATCTGGGGCAGTACCTACCTCGTCACCACGCAGTTCCTGCCGTCAGGCTACCCGCTGACCGTTGCGATGTTGCGGGCGCTTCCGGCCGGGCTCCTGCTCTTGCTCATCGTACGGCGCCTGCCTGAAGGTATCTGGTGGCCGCGCACGTTCGTGCTCGGCGCACTCAACTTCTCCTTCTTCTGGGCCATGCTGTTCGTTTCGGCTTACCGGTTGCCGGGCGGCGTTGCGGCCACGGTGGGGGCCGTCCAGCCGCTGATCGTCATCCTTCTGTCGCGCGTTTTTCTGGGCTCGCCGATCCGCCTGGTCAGTGTCGTCGCCGGCCTCGCAGGTATCGTCGGCGTCGCCCTGCTGGTGCTCACACCCGGCGCCGCGCTCGATCCGCTCGGCGTGCTGGCCGGTCTCGCCGGCGCCGTTTCCATGGCCTTCGGCACGGTGCTGAGCCGCCATTGGGCGCCGCCGGTGCCGCCGCTCACCTTCACCGCCTGGCAACTGGCCGCCGGTGGTCTGATGCTCGTGCCGGTGGCGTTGTTCTTCGAGCCGTCGCTGCCGCCGCTGACCTCGGCAAACGTCCTCGGGCTTGCCTATCTCGGCCTGATCGGTGCCGCCTTCACCTATCTGCTCTGGTTCCGCGGTCTTTCGCGCCTCGAACCGTCGTCCGTTTCGCCACTCGGCTTCTTAAGCCCAGTCGTCGCCATCCTGCTCGGATGGGGTGTGCTCGGTGAGCAGCTGACCCCGGTTCAGGCGCTTGGCATCTTGGTGGTCTTCATCAGCGTCTGGCTCAGCCAGCGTGCGCAGCTGTTGCCGAAGGTGCGACCGGCCCGCGCTTGAAGGCGGGCTTGCAACCATAGGGCAAGCGCTTCACATTGCCGGGAACTTCAACCCGCAAGAAGCGCATGCCTGATGATCGAACACCTGACGCCGGCGCACTATTCCGATCTCCTTCGCTTCGCCAGGCGCCAGTCCCGCCGCACGGCCGAGGCGGAGGATCTGCTGCATGAAGCGCTGATCGTGGCGCTCAAGGCAGGACGTTTTCCAAGCGGCGGTGATCGAGCCTGGTTCTGCGGCGTCATCCGCAAGCTCGCTGCCATGCAGGCGCGTAGCGCCGCCCGACGCCTTCGCCGCGAGCAGCAATCGGACGTGCCGGAAACGGAAGAGGGGCGCTCCGGCGATCCGCTGGCTTTCGCCGCCGCGCTCTCACCCGGCCTCAGAATCGTGATGCTGCTCGCGATTGCCGGCCACAATCGCCTCGAAATCCGTCATCTCCTCGGCATTTCCGACGAGGCGCTGCGCCAGCGCATCCTGATGCTGCGCCGTAGCTGGCGTGCCGCCGGTCATGGCGAGACCAATCTGGAACTGACGGGGCTGCGCTATCCGCTGGAAAGCGGCCGTATCCGCCAGGCGCTGCTGCCGGTGACGCGCGACGGCCGGGCTGCCTTCGCCAGCCACGATCCGGATGGCCATCTCTTCGCGATCAATTTTTCTTTGCGCGCGCCTCACAAAGCGGCAACCGGCGGCAACAAGCCGGCGCAACAAACAGAAAGGGAGCAACCAATGCTGTCGAAACCACGTATCGGGGCCATCTGCTACTTCATCTCGGATCTCGGCCGAACGGAAGCCTTCTATCGTGATGTCCTTGGCCTCACGGTCCAGCGCATGGAGGACGACGACGCCGGCACCTGGCTGATGGCCAAGATAGAAAACGAGGTCGAGTTGATCTTCTTCGTCGTCGAAAGCAAACCGGGCAACACGCCGATCGTCGTGTTCGATCTCGCTGAAGGCGGCATCGACGATGTGGTCGCCGGCCTCGCGGAAAAGGGAACCACCATCGTCACGCCGGTGAGCCACGCGCCGGGCGGCTGGTCGGCGGAATTCGCCGATCCCGATGGCCATGTGCTGTCGCTCTACCAATCGGCGGAGATGCCGCGTCTGAAGCGGGCTGCCAACGGCTGAGGGCGCCCAAAGAAATGGCCGCCGCATGTGTTGCGGCGGCCACAAATCCTTCAGGTCGGACGAGACTGACGAGAAGCCGTGATCAGGCCCACTCGCCCTTTCGCATGACCGGCACGCGGCTGCCGTCGGCGCGCACGCCGTCGATGTCGACCTGGCCCGAACCGATCATCCAGTCGATATGGATCAGGCTGGAATTGCCGCCCTGGGCGCGGATCTGTTCCGGTGTCAGCTTGGTGTCGTCGACGAAGCAGCCGGAATAGCACTGGCCGAGCGCGATGTGGCACGAGGCGTTTTCGTCGAACAGCGTGTTGTAGAACAGGACGCCGCTCGCCGAGATCGGCGAGGAATGCGGCACCAGCGCCACTTCGCCGAGCCGGCGCGCGCCTTCGTCGGTATCGAGCACCTTGTTCAGCACTTCCTCGCCGCGCGATGCCTTAGCCTCGACGATCCGGCCGCCTTCGAAGCGTACCTGGATGTTGTCGATCAGCGTGCCCTGGTGCGACAGCGGCTTGGTCGAGGAGACGTGGCCCTCTACGCGCAGCGCATGCGGCGTCGTGAAGACCTCTTCGGTCGGGATGTTCGGGTTGCAGGTCACGCCGTTCTTGGCTTCCGATGCACCGCCGCACCACAGATGCCCATCGGCAAGCCCGACAGTCAGGTCGGTGCCGGGGGCGGTGAAATGCAGTGCCGCGAAGCGCTCGCCGTTCAGCCAGGCCGAACGCCGGGCGAGGTTGGCGTTGTGCTCCTTCCAGGCGGCCACAGGATCGGCGACGTCGACGCGCGATGCGGCGAAGATGGCGTTGGCGAGCTTCTCGACGGCCACCTGTTCCGGATCATCCGGGAAGACCAGCTTCGCCCAGGACGGGTTCGGGTAGGAAACGATGTTCCAGTTGATGTCGAAGTTCGAGATCTTTTCGAGCGCGGGCTTGTAGGCGATCGAGTTCGCCTTGTTGGCACGCGCGACCTTGGCCGGGTCCTGCGCCGACAGCATCATCGGGTTGTCGCCGGAGATCGCAAGCCGTGCAGCGCCACCGGCAAAGGCCTCGGCCATGCCCTTGAACAGCCAATCGCTCGCCCGGTCGAAGCTTTCGTCGGGAGCGTAGGCGTAGCGCGCGAGCGTCGTGTCCTCGTCGGAATAGAGCGTCGTCACCAGTCCCGCACCCGCCATGTAGGCGTGCTTGGTGATGAGGCGGACGAGCGGCATGGCCGCCACCGGCGCGGTCATCACCAGGTCCTGGCCGCGCTGAAGCTGCAGGCCGACCTGGATCGCGACTTCCGCGAGCTTGTCGAGTTTTACCGGATCAATCGGATTGGGCGTATTGGCGGGATAGGTCATGATCTGCCTGTCTTTTGAATCGGAAGAAGAAGACTTAGAGCGCTTTGCGGCGAAAATGAAGGCTGGTGGTCATCGTGGGTGTCGCGGCTCAATCCGTCAGGAGAACGGCCCGCATTCGCTCGATGTTGCTCCGGTGCACCGCCTCGTAAGGTGCGAAATAGCGGATCGCGCCGGAGGCGATCTCTTCGGCGGCGAATTCCTCGAGCGTGCCGACTACCCTCCCGGCCGAAATGGCGCCCGTCAGTCTTTCGATATAGCCGCGATTGGCATCGATCAGGTCCGGCCCATAGCCGCCGGTGGCGATGCGCTCGCGGTCGCCATGGGCCGGCAGGATTCGAGCAATCGGCCATTGCCGCAGACGCCTGAGCTCCGCGATGTGCGTCGCCGTCTGGTCGGCCTCGCTGATGAAGGTTGTCGTATCCTCGAGCGTATCGCCGGCCAGCAGCAGCCTTTCCTCAGGCAGCCAGATGACATTGCCGTCGGCGCTGTGGATGGCGAAGTGATGCAACTCGACGCGACGTTCGCCGACGGTCAGCGCAAGCGTCTCCGCAAACAGCCGGTTCGGCATGACGAGGGGATGGATCGGCGGCGTCGCCGTCTCGATCCGTTCGCGATTTTCTTCAAGCTTCTCTGCCGTCAGCCTGAGCGCGATGATCTCGCAGTCGGCGAAGACGGTGTTTCCCGCCACATGGTCCTTGTGCCAATGGCTGAGCACGACGCGGATCGACGTGACACCGAGGCTCTCGAGGTGATTGCGGATCGCCCGGGCATGGGCGAGCGAGATATGGGTATCATAGACCAGTGCTTGCTCGCCGCCGACGATCGCATAGGAGGCGACGCCCAGTTCATAAGCGCCGTCGTCGAGCCAGTTCGGTCCTTCCGAAAAGAGCCGCACCCCGGCGATGCGCCCGTCGTAATAGGCGTAGAGACCGGGGTAGGGCTCCAGGATCGTCAAGGTCGAGGTCATGTCCGTCATATGCAGTTCCTCCCGCATGGCTTGGTGATGTCATAGGCCAGTGCGAAACGAAACTGAAGGACGGGATGCTGCCCTCGATCCTATCCGTCTATCCCTGACGGGCGCGCAGCAGATAGGCATCTTGCTCCCGCAGAAAAGTCATCAGCCGCTCGCCGTAATCCGCCGTCACCGCCGTCTTGACGCTCGGCCGGTCCGCCAGTGCTGCACGCCAGGCACGGATACGATCGAGCCCGTCGAAGATGCCGTGATCGGCGAGCGTGTCGAAGAGGTCGAAGTAGCGGAAGATCGGCGCGAAGACCGCATCGACGAGCGAAAATCGTGTGCCGGCGAAATAGGGGCCGTCGCCGAGCGCCGCTTCGACAGTCGCGAATTTTCCGGCCAATGTCTTGCGCTTCTGTTCGTAGGTTTCCCGGTCACTGGCGGTCTCGAAGCCCCAGAGATCCGAGAGGATCGACGAGCCGAACTCCATCCATCCGCGATGCCGGGCGCGCTCCAGCGCATCTTCAGGGTGAAGCTTCGGTCGAGCTTGGCTTTCCTCGACATATTCGGCGATGACGGAGCTTTCGAACAGCACCGTTTCACCGCCTTGCTGCGGCACCTGCAGCAGAGGCACCTTGCCGAGCGGCGAGATCTTCAGGAACCAGTCGGGCTTGGCCTTGAGGTCAATGTAGGTCCGCTCGAAGCGAACGCCTTTTTCGTCGAGCGCGATCGAGGCGCGCTGCACATAGGGGCAGAGATGGTGGCTGACGAGGGTAAGCATGGCAGTCTCCCGGTTGAGGCAAATAGATGCATTTGCATGTATGTAGGCTTGCTTCGACTTTCAAGGTGGATGTAATTGCATCTATGAGCGAAGAGACAAAAAATGATGGAAAGCGTCCCGGACCGGAAACGACCGAGGCCTGGATCGGCCTGATGCGGGCGCGCGAGCGCGTGCTTGCGCGGATCGAAGCCGATTTCAAGGCAGCCAGCTTGCCGCCGCTCGGCTGGTACGACGTGTTGTGGGAGTTGGTTCAGGCAGAGCATGGACGGCTGCGTCCCTTCGAGATCGAGGCGCGCACGCTGCTCGCCCAGTACAATCTCTCCCGGCTGATCGATCGTCTGATGAAGGAGGGCCTTGTCCGCCGTGAAACCTTCGACGCCGATGGTCGCGGCCAATGGGTGGTGATTACCGAGGCCGGCCGGGCGATGCGCGCGCGCATGTGGCAGACCTATGGCCCCTCGATCGAGGCCCATGTCGGCGCCAGACTGACCGAAACGGAGGCGCGGCAACTGGCGGCGCTGCTGGCGAAGCTAAGGTAGCGGCTTTTAGTTTTGGACAGTGTCATCGCAGGCGTTGAATTGCGACGCCCACGCGAATTGCCTCTCTCCTCAAGTTAGCCGAGGATGAAGGTGGTTGTTGCCGAGACGAACGGGCGCCACGCATGTCCTTCGCACCGCTTGCGGGGAGAAGGTGGCCGGCAGGCCGGATGGGCGCGCGCCGATGGGGCGACCGTCAATCTAGGACGCCGTCGTCGCCTAGCTGCTGAGGCCGAAGGATTTTTCCAGGGCTTCCCAGGTCTCGTCCATGGCAAAGGTACCGGACAGATAGGGAATGGCCACATGGCCGTAGAGCGGCGAAAGCTGCCACTCGGCCGTCTCCTCGTCGACGCCGGCGATCTGCTGCAGGTAGATCGTCGAGACCAGCCCGGTGCGGTCGGCGCCGGCCTTGCAATGGATCAACAGCGGCTTCGGTGCGTCCTTGAGGATCGCGATCAGCGCGTCGGTTTCCTTGCGGTCGATTTCCGCCGAGGCGGACATGGGGAAGTTGATGAGCCGGATACCGTTGCGCTCGGCCGCGGCAACCTCGTCGCGATACCAGCTTTCGTCCAGCCTCTCGCCGCGCAGGTTGATAATGGTGCGGATGCCATAGGCCTTAGAATAGGTGGCGATCGCCTCCGACGTCGGCTGTGCCGAGCGATAGACCTCACCGGCGACGAGCGTGTGGAAGTTGCCGGTCCATTGCAAGCCAACGAGATAGAGAACCATGGCCGCGACGAGCGCAGCCGTGCCGACGGCGAGGCGTTTCAGGAGACGCTTCGCGCGCAGAAACCTTGCAGATGCCATGAAACAACTCCGAAGCGGCCCCAAGCTCCAAGCCGTGAGCGGGCTGCGGGCGGAAAACAGCGAACGCTTTCCTGAACCCGCTTTGGCTGCTCCTATATGCCATCCGTGATATTTTGATGGCAAGATCAGGCGATCAGCGGCGCTGCGATTGCTTTCAGTGCAGCCTGCGCATCGCGCGGTGCTAGCCGCACCTGCAGCCCCCGCTGGCCGCCATTGATATAGACCTGCGCCTCGGCAAGCGCTGCTTCCTCGATCGCCGTCGGCACCAGCTTTTTCTGGCCGAACGGGCTGATGCCGCCGACATGGTAGCCGGTCAGCCGCTCGGCATCCGCCGGCTTCATCATTGCGGCCGATTTGCCGCCGAAGGCGGCGGCCAGTTTCTTCATGCTCACTTCGCGATCGGAGGGCACGACGCAGCAGACTGGCTTGCCGTCGACATCCGCCATCAGTGTCTTCAGCACCCGGCTCGGATCCTCCCCGAGCGCTTCCGCCGCCTGCAGGCCGACGCGTTCGGCATTGGGGTCGTAATCATAGGTATGCACGCTGAAAGCGACGCCGGCCTTCGAAAGCGTCTGCGTGGCGCGCGTGGTCTTCGACATCGTCGTCGCTCCAAATGGGGATCAGGCTTTGGCGAGCAGTGCCTCGTAGAGATCCGGCTTGAAACCGATCAGCAGGTTGCCGTCTGCTTCGAGCACCGGACGCTTG
>NZ_JAEPRP010000076.1:0-10224 GCF_016652895.1 Ensifer sp. SSB1 | reverse complement strand
TGCGCCAGCATCAGCGCAATGGCTTTTTCCTGGTCAAGGTCCTGCCTGTCCGCTTCGTCGAGCTTGCGGAAGGTCGTTCCGGCGCGGTTCAACACCGTTTCCCACCCGGCTTCCTTGCACCAGCGCTCGAGATGCGGGCGGTCGATACCTTCGGCCTTGTAGTCATGAAAGCGATAGGCAATGCCGCGGCCGTCGAGCCAGGTGCGCGCCTTCTTCATCGTGTCGCAGTTCTTGATGCCGTAGATCGTAATCGTCATTTCCATGCTCCAGCGTCATCGTCGTGCGGTCCGGGGAAACCGTCCGGAATCACACGATTTGAGAGGGTGGCAGGAGTGATAGCCGCCCAATGCGCGGGAGGGAAGACCGAGAACTGGCGTCAGGTCACACCGGCGTAGCGGCCGGGCTTGTGGTTGATCGCCAGGGTCATGTTGACGACGGCCGCACCGATGACCGAAAGCACGAGGTTCGATGGCGGCAGCACGAAGAAGGCGGCAGCCAGAATGGTGAGATCGACCGCAAGCTGGAAATATCCGGCACGGATGCCGAACCTCTCCTGGAGATAGATCGCCACGATGTTGATGCCGCCAAGGCCGGTGCGGTGGCGGAAGAGGATCAACAGGCCCATGCCCATCAGCCCGCCACCGACAACCGCCGCATAGATCGGGTCGAGCCGTGCTATCTCCACCCAGCCGGCCGTCAGCCGAGAAAATAGGGAGACGAGGCTGACGGCGATGAAGGTGCGCAGCGCAAACATCCAGCCGAGCCGTTTGACCGCCAGGATGTAGAAGGGCAGGTTGACGAGCGAAAAGACCAGCCAGAACTCGGCGCCGGTCGCATATTGCAAAAGCAGCGCCAAGCCCGACGTGCTGCCCGTGAGCAGCATCGCCTTGCTGTAGATGATGATGCCGAGCGACATGATCAGCGTGCCCGTCAGGATCGCCAGCGCATCCTCGTAGAGGCGATGGCGTTCGGTCGGGATTTCTGTCGCGTCGATGCTGCGCTCGGCCATCATGGTCCTCAGAGGTTCTTGAAGTTGGCGATGACGCCGTCGACTTCCGCCGTCTTCAGGCCGGCAATGTTGATGCGGCCGGAACCGGGCATATAGATGCCGTGCTCGTTCCTGAGCCGCATGACGTCGGCCTCGGCGAGCGGCAGCAGCGAGAACATGCCTTCCTGGCTGGCCACGGCGCCGAGCGCCTGCCAGCGGTCACGCAAGCCTTCGGCGAGCGCGCGGCGGATGTTGGTGATGCGCAGCCGCATGGTTTCAAGTTCTTCTTGCCAGTCACGCTTGAGCTCGGCGTCGGCAAGGATCATCCGCACGATGGCCGCACCGTGATCCGGCGGCATCGAGTAGCTGGTGCGTGCGAGACCTGCGAGGTTGGACCGGACCGTATCGGCAGAGGACGACGAAGTCGTCACGGCGAAGATCGCGCCGGCGCGCTCGCGGTAGAGGCCGAAGGACTTGGAGCAGGAAACGGCGACCAGTGCTTCGGGCACGACGCCGATCAGGTGGCGGAGACCGGCCACATCCTCGTCGAGGCCGCGGCCGAAACCCTGGTAGGCGAGGTCGATCAATGGCAGCAGGCCGCGCTCGGCAATGACGGCGGCAAGCTCCATCCACTGCGCTTGCGTGATGACGCCGCCCGTCGGGTTGTGGCAGCTGGCATGCAACAGCACGGCATCGCCGGCGGCAGCGCCCTGCAGCGCCGTCATCATGTTGTCGAAGAGGACGGTCTGTGACGGCACGTCGAAGAACGGGTAGCCGGCTGGCTCAAGGCCAGCGGTCTTGAAGATGCTGGCGTGGTTCGGCCAGCTTGGCAGGCCGATCCAGATGCGCTTGCCGCCCATCTGGTGAATGAGGTCGGCCGCGAGCCTGAGCGCGCCGGAACCGCCCGGCGTCTGCACGCCGGCGATATGGCTGCGATCGATGGTATCGCCACCGACCAGCGTCCAGAGATGATCGATGAAGACGAGATCGCCCTCGGGGCCGACATAGGACTTGCTGTCCTGCGTTTCGAGCAGGCGCGTCTCCGCTGCCTTGACGGCGCGGAAGATCGGGGTGTGGCCGGTTTCATCGCGGTAGACGCCGACGCCGAGATCGACCTTTCCGGGGCGTTCGTCCTTGCGGTAGAGCCCGATCAGGGCGAGCAACGGATCGTCGGGTTGGCGGGTCAGAGCGTCGAACATGCCGGAAATTCCCCCTTGAGTGGCAGCGATGCGTTATCGGTCGAGAAAGCCTGCCGGCCGCCGTTTCTCCGGCTGCCCTGCGGTCTCCTTCATAAGTCAGCGCATGCGCAAAATCGATGCGATTTTTGCCACGGAGACAATATGGACAGCGTGCTATTTGCGCAAAACTCTGCAATTGATTTGCTGATTTGCGCGCTAGGGGCCGACGATGGTTGAAAAGGTGGCGATGGAACTGGATCAGGTCGACCGACGGATCATCCGTCTGCTGGTCGAGGATGCGTCGTTGAGCAACAACGAGCTGGCAGCGCGCGTCGGTCTCTCGCCGGCGCCGCTGTCGCGCCGCCTCGCCAGGCTCTATGCGACGGGCGTCATCCGCCAGACCGTGGTGGTCGATCCGAAGGCTGCCGGCATCGGCTTCCAGGCCTTTGTCGAAGTGACGCTGGAGCGCACCGCAAGCAAGGTCGGTCACCGCTTCATCGAGCTGGTTTCGCGCATGCCTGAGGTGGTGGAGTGCCACACGGTCGCTGGCGACTTCGACTTTCTCCTGAAGATCGCGGTGCGCGACGTCGCAGACTACAAGAGGCTGCTCTGGAGTGAGTTCGAGCAGATTGCCGAGATCAAGACGCTGCGATCGACCATCCTTCTCGACAGCCCGAAAATGACGGCCGCCACCTTGGGTGACGGTCGCTGAATAGGGCGAGCCGAGACACCTTCACGCCGTCCCGGGATTGCTCTCAGGCCTCGAGTGGTCCTGGCTTGCGCGCAGCGCTGGAAGCCGTGGCGCAGGCGATCTTCATCAGGTCCGAACGTCGCCGCGCAAGCCGCGTCGAGACGCGGGTGACGATCAGCCCATCCTGCGGCGCGCGAACCTCCAGCGCGCCGTCAGGCCGGCCGGGACGGGTGAGAATGGTCGCGAGCAGGTCGCCGGCCTTCACAGTCTCGCCGATGTCGCGGTGGAACAGGATTGCGCCCGCCTCCGGTGCGCGGATCATCTCGATATTGTCGAGCGGTGCGACGATGCCGGCGAAGGGTGCGATCGTTTCTTCGTCACCGGCAACAACGCCGCGGGCGACGAGGAAGCGGAAGACACCGTCGGCGTCCTTGCGCGCAAGCTCCGGATAGACGTCGCGTGTGCCGCGAAGCTCGACGGTGACCGAAAGGCGTCCCGGAAGGCGTGCCTTCTTCTGCCCGCTCTCGTATTTCCAGGCATAGGCGACGGCCTCCTCGAAGGCGGAGCTTTCGCCATCCGAGAGGAAGACCGCCTCCATGTCCAGCGCCGAGGCTAGGTCCCCCGCCTCGGGCCAGAAGGCGTCGTCGATATAGGCGTATTGCAGCGCCTCGTCGTCACAGTGAAGGTCGAGCATCAGGTCGGCGTCGAGCGCCATATGCAGCAGCTGCCGCTTCAGGCGATCCGTCGCCGAGTAGCGGTCGAGATCGTCGATCAGCCGGTCACGGTCGCCAAGCGCGATCAGCGGGAAATCGCGGTTGAAGTTGGTGCGCGAACCGAGGTCGAACCGCCCCTGCAACTCGCCGAAGTGCGACTGCGCCGTGCCGATCGGGTTCGCCTGCGGCACGACGGTGATGTCGCCGAGAATGGCGCCGTCTTTCTCCGCCTGCTGCAGCCGCTGCAGAAGGAAATGGGCGAGTGCGGTGCCCGGCAGTTCGTTGGCGTGCAGCGCCGCCTGGATATAGGTCCTGGGTGCCGCAGCGCTCCTGCCCTTGAAGCGGTAGACCGGCAGGCGCCATTCGATACCGGGCGTATCGCCGGCGATGATGATTTCGGAAATGTCCATGGAGCTCCTCCCGTATCGTTTATTGCTGGCGCTTATCGGCATTCCCACAACACTCCGCAAGTCGCTAAGAACAGGGGTGCGGTCTTGGCTTGCGCTGAAGCTGCTTTGACTTTGACACGAGGGGGAGGGCTGTTGTCCCCCGAGACCGTTCCAGAGGGAGGAGCTTGAACCATGATCCTGATCGGCCAGTATGACTCGCCTTTCGTGCGTCGCGTCGGCATTGCGCTGGTGCTCTATGATATCCCGTTCGAACATCGCCCCTGGTCGTCCTTCGGCAATGCGGACGCGCTTCGCGCCTACAATCCGCTGACGCGCGTGCCGACGCTGGTGCTCGACGACGGGACGGCGCTGACGGATAGCCATATCATTCTCGACTACCTCGATAGCCTCGTCTCGCACGATCGGGTCATGTTCCCGCGAACCGAGCCGGCGCGACATCGGGCGCTGAGGATCGCTACGCTTGCCACGGGCCTCGGCGACAAGGCCGTCAGTCTCTTCTATGAAAAGCGCCTGCACGGTGAAGTCTCGGCTGTCTGGGTCGATCGATGCCGCCGCCAGATCGAGGAAACGCTTGCCGTGCTGGAAGGAAGCCGCGCGGAAATCCAGAGCGAGTACTGGTTCTCGGAGCGCATCGGCCATGTGGATATCGCCGTTGCCGCCGTGTTGCGCTTCCTCAACGAGGTGCATCCCGAACTCGTCGCGATTTCCAGCTACCCCCGGCTGCACGCGCATGCCGGGAAGCTGGAGGCGCTGCCCGTTTTCCAGGCGATCAGCCAGCCGTTCATTCCACCGGCCTGATGCAATTGTCGAGGGTAGTCGGCCCGGCCATGGCGAACCAGGCAGCCGGCGAAAGTCTTCCATCATCCGGTCACAAACGGGGAGGATTCTTTCGGTGAGGCCGGCGTTCAAGAGCCTCTTGGGCGTTTGATGCCTCTTGAAAAAGGGGAATTCCCATGAAGATTACCCGTATTGCAGCAATTGCCGCCCTCGCGTTTTCCCCCATCCTTCTGACATCCCCCGCGCACGCGTTGAGCATGACCGAATGCAGCGCGAAATATAAGGCCGCGCAAGCCGCCGGCTCGCTCAACGGGATGAAATGGAATGACTTCCGCAAAGCACAGTGCGGAACCGATACCGCTGCCAAACCCGCAGCCATGACGAGTGAAGAACCAACGACCGCCAACACCGACAACGCGCCCGAGCCGGCGGCGACGACCGCAAAGGCGCCGAAGGGCGTGGTTTTCCCGAAGGCAGTCGATCCGAAATATTCAAGTGAATCCGCTGGAAAGGCGCGCATGCACACCTGCCTCGACCAGTACAAGGCCGACAAGGCAAACAATTCCTTGGGCGACCTTACCTGGATCAAGAAGGGCGGCGGTTACTACAGCATGTGCAACACGCAGCTGAAACACTCCTGAGGTCAGACATTCGCGAAGCGACATCAGCGAGACCGGTGTCGCTGCCTGATGTCGTGGCTGCCTTTGGTTGCCGTAGTCGGCGCGCGACCAAAGGCTGGCCATTACGTGCCATCCTCCTCGTTGGTGCGCTGCATCGCGCGGAAGACACAGCACGCCAGTTCGAGATCGGAACCCAGACCGAGGGCGCAAGGCGTTGCCGCCCTAGGTCGGCGGCATCTTCTCGAATTTCACCAAGGCCGGATCGAGCTGGTCCCAGGCATGGCCGCGGATCGCATAGGTCACCGCCTGCGGCTTGTAGCGGCCGGGATCGTCCAGGCTTGCTGCGCGAACGCTGAAGAACTCCGGCATTGCCGAAAAGGTCATGTAGACGGGCGAGCCGCAGGTGGGGCAGAAACCGCGCGTCTTCACATGACCGCTGTCGGCGACCATGTCCCAGTGCGTCGCCTCGCCTTCGAGTTTCACGCCGTCGCGGCGGAAGGTCATATGCGATCCATGCCCGGTTCCGCTTTCGTGCTGGCAATCAAGACATTGGCAGTCGTTGGAGAAGACCGGTTCTCCGGAGATTTCGTAGCGGATCGCACCGCAGGCGCATCCGCCGATATAAGCCTTGCTCATACATTTCCTCCTGTTGCGGGCACGGCAAAGCCTGGCGCGCGGCCGCAAGTGCGACGCCAACCATTGTCTTTGCCTGTTTCGGGTTTGTGAGGTGCCGGATCACCGTGACGATCCGGTTTCGGCTTTCAGCGCTGTTCGTCGGAGACGGCGCCGAGGCGCGACAGAACCTTCGGCCAGCCGTTGCTCATGTTCGCGTAGGCACTGTCGTTCTTCGGCGTGACGAAGCCGGAATGCACCAGGCGCAGCCGGGTGCCGGTGTCGACCTTTGTCAGTGTCCAGGTGACGACGGTATCGAGGCGGGACCCGTAGCCGGCATTGCCTTCATGCCCGCCTTGCCAGGAGTAGACGAAGCGCTCATGCGGACGTACCTCCAGGACCTGGCAACGAATGGTCCCGTCCCAGGCGCCGGCGGGCGTCGTCTGGAAGGTGAAATGCGTGCCTTCCACCGCTTGAAACCCTGCCGGCGGCATGATCCAGCGGCCCATCAATTCGCCGTTGGTCAGCGTTTTCCAGATCGTCTCGGGCGTATGCGGAAAGACCTCGTCGACGACAATGTCCTGCGTCTCGAGTTTCAGAGCTGCTGCGTCGGTCATGGATCGATCTCCTTGAGAAGAGTGCGCAGATTGGCAAAGCGGTCGCGCCAGAAGGTGCCGTAGTGGCTCATCCAGTCGACCAGCGGCGCCAGGCCCTCGGGCTCGGCGCGGTAATAGACGTTGCGGCCCTCCGGACGCTCGGCGACGAGACCCACCTGCTTCAGCGACTTGAGGTGCTGCGAGATCGCCCCCTGCGTCACACCGCTGCCGCGCGTCAGTTCGACGACGGTGATTTCCTCGGCATTGGCGATGCGCTCGAACACGGCGCGACGTGTCGGATCGGCAAGGGCACGCATGACGGCGGTGATAGGGGCGGTTTCGATCATCATGGCTAAATCATTAGTGCATACTGATTGATTAGTCAACACTATTGATTAAGGCGGCAAGCAATCCGGCATGAAGGCACGCCCGAGGCGTGCCTTCATGCCGGATTGCTTGCCGCCGGCGCACTTCAATGCGGGCTCGCCGTCGGGCGCACGATGATCTCGCTGACGTCGACATCATCCGGTTGGCCGATGGCATAGGCAATCGAGGAGGCGATGGCGTCCGGGCTGATGCAGATGGCCCGCCATTCCTTCATCGCCGCGCGCGCGGTGGTATCGCTGATCGTATCGGCGAGCTCGGACGTCGTCGTCCCGGGCGAGATGACGGTGACGCGGATGCGATCAGTCTCCTGCCTCAGGCCATCGGAGATGGCCCGGACGGCGAACTTGGTCGCGCAGTAGACGGCGGCCGTCGGCGACACCGAATGCCCACCGATCGAGGAAACGTTGACGATCTGCCCGGACCCTTGCGCACTCATGATCGGCAGGGCCGCCGCAATGCCGTAGAGAACGCCCTTGATGTTCACGTCGACCATGCGGTCCCACTCGTCGACCTTGAGTGCTGCCAGCGGCGACAGCGGCATCACGCCGGCATTGTTGACGATGACGTCGAGGCGGCCGAATTCGGCTTCGGCAAAGCGGGCAAAGGCAGCGACGTCATCGCGGTCGGTAACGTCGAGCATGCGAAAGCGGATCTCGCCGCCGGCGGCGGCGATTTCGTCGGCGATGCGCTCCAGCCGATCGGACCGGCGGGCGCCGATTACGACCCTGGCTCCGGCGGCCGCCAATGTCTTCGCTGTGGCTTCGCCGATGCCGCTGCTTGCGCCGGTGATGGCCACGACTTTTCCTTGAACATTCTCCATGGGTATTGTCCTTTCGAGGGGTCCGTTTCTGATTGGGGTGTGGTTCGTTCCACTTACCGGCAGAGGGGCGTCGATTGCTCGGGGGAGGGCTATCAGCGGCGGCGAAGGATCATGCCGCCATGGTGCAACGTGTCACGGTCGACGAAGTTGCCGTCCGCCGTGAAGCCGGTATCGTCCCAGTACTCGATGTGCGTCCCGGTGATTTCGTAGCGCCCGCGATAGGCGCTCTCCCGTGTGCCTCGGGCCTCGTCGTAGCGCCCGCTCGCCAGTAGTTCGTGACGCACGTAACCGTCGTCGGTCACCCACATGCCCACATATGGGTGTTTTGCCGTTTCGCTTTCACTGTGCTCCACTTGGGCATTCTTGCCCGGTGTCTTGCCGCCTGCCTCCGCCGGGGTTGCGTCGCCGGCAGTGACGGCCAGTGCAAGCCATGCGGCTCGCGGAAATAGGGAGGTCGCCATGTCTGTCTCCATCTCGTTCGGTCCGGCGTAGACGCTTTGCCTTTGCTCCGGTGAAGCAGAAGATAGAAAAGGCGATCTGATCGATCGAGTTGCCAATCGGGGATGACGTGGTTAGAAATTCTAACCAATGATCGATACACTCGAAGGAATGTCCACATTCATCGCCATCGCCGAGGCGCGCAGTTTTCGCCTTGCCGGCGAGCGGCTTGGCGTCACCCGCTCTGCCGTCAGCCAGGGCTTGCAGCGGCTGGAGGATCGCCTGGGTGTGGCGCTGGTTCAGCGCACCACTCGAAGCGTCCGCCTGACCGAGGCCGGCGAGCAGCTTTATGCCAGCGCTCGTCCGGCCCTGACGGACCTCGCGACGGCGCTGCAGGCGGTGACGGAACTGCGAGCGCGGTCGCGCGGCCGGCTTCGCATCAGCGTTTCGTCGATTGCAGAGAGCTTCCTGTCGGGCGCGGCCTTGGCTGCGTTCATGGAAGCTTACCCGGATATCAATCTTGACCTCACCGTGACCGATGAGGAATACGACATTGTGCGCGAAGGCTTCGACGCCGGCGTTCGGCTCGGCGAGGTCATCGAACAGGACATGATCGCCATTCCGGTGTCGCAGGAGCAGCGGCAGGTGGCCGTGGCGTCGTCGCATTACCTCTCCCGCTGCGGCGCGCCGCAGCATCCGCGCGACCTCGTCGCCCACACCTGCATCGGCTGGCGTGCGCGGCCGGATATTGCCCCCTACCGGTGGGAGTTCACTGAGGATGGCCGTGACTTCGATGTTGCCGTCGAACCGCGCGTGACGACCAACGACATGAACACGATGGTTCGGCTTGCCTGCGCCGGCGCCGGCATCACCTTCGGCATGCGCGAGACCTTCGAGCCCTATATGGAGCGGGGCGAACTGACGCCGCTGCTGGAGGGGTTCTGCCCACCGTTCCCCGGCTTCTATCTCTATTATCCGCGCCGACAGCAGCAGCCCCAGAAACTCCGCGTGCTTATCGAGCATCTGCGAGAGTGGAGCCGGCAGCACCGAGCCAGTGTCCGCTAGCATCTGCCGAGCGGCTCGGAGACAAACAAAAAGGGCGAAGCTTCGCGCTCCGCCCCTGTATCGTTGTCGGTCGGCGTAGCTTACTCGCTCGCTTGAGCCGCCTGCTCGATGAGCGCCGCAACGGCGTCCGGCTTCGAAACGTAGACGGCGTGGCTGCCTGCAGTTTCGACAACAGTCGAGCCGGCGCGTTTGGCCATCTGGCGCTGGGCAGCCGGCGGGATCATGTGGTCGTCGGTGGCGACGAGGTAGAAGCTCGGCTTTTCCTTCCAGGCCGGCGCGGTCACAGTGCCGGCGGCCGCTTCGACGCCCCAGGGAACCTGGGAGTCGGCCATGAAGGCCGCAGTCTCGGGATCGACATCGGCCGCGAAGGCTGCGGCGAACTTCGCCTTGTCGAGCGAAAGGAATCCATCCACCGGCGGCAGGATCGGCGGAACGGGTGCACCGGCCGGCGGGTTGGCGATGAGTGTGGAAACCGACTCGCCCTTGTCCGGCGCGAAGGCGGCGATGTAGACGACGGATTTTACCTTCTCGTCGGTGCCGGCTTCCGAAACGACCACGCCACCATAGGAGTGGCCGACGAGCACGACAGGGCCGTCCTGCGCGGCGATCGCGCGCTTGGTAACGGCGACATCGCCAGCAAGCGTCAGGGTCGGGTTCTGCACGATGGTGACGTCATAGCCGTCCTTCTTGAGGATGTTGTAGACGCCCTGCCAGCCCGAGCCATCTGCGAAGGCGCCGTGTACGAGCACGACATTCTTGGCGGCAGGGGCGGCCTGGGCCGGGGTGAGCGCGCTTGCGGAGAGGGCGAAAGCGGCAGCGGTGATCAGGGACTTGAGCATTTCGGGTCTCCTTGGTTGATTTATTTCGCAACAATGATTATCGCGATAATCATCTTATACGCCGACTCAAAATTTTTGTAAAGATACTTA
>NZ_JAEPRP010000073.1:0-33221 GCF_016652895.1 Ensifer sp. SSB1 | reverse complement strand
CATCATTGTTTCGCCAGGCAGCGCTCGTGGGTGGCGAGTGGATCGAGGCGGACGCGGCGAACGCGATCGAGGTGAACAATCCGGCGACCGGTGAGATCATCGGCCGGGTGCCGCGGCTCGGCGCCAAGGAGACCAAGGCTGCGATCGAGGCGGCGCGTCTGGCCCAGAAGACCTGGGCCGCGCGCACGGCCAAGGATCGCGCCGGGGTCCTGCGCAAGTGGTTCGATCTGATGATCGAGAACAAGGAAGACCTCGGCCGCATCCTGACGCTGGAGCAGGGCAAGCCGCTGGCGGAAGCCACCGGCGAGATCGTCTATGGTGCAAGCTTCGTCGAATGGTTCGCCGAAGAGGGCCGCCGCATCTATGGCGACCTGATCCCCGGCCATCAGCCCGACAAGCGCATCCTGGTCATGAAGCAGCCGATCGGCGTCGTCGCGGCGATCACGCCGTGGAACTTCCCCAATGCGATGATCACCCGCAAGGCCGGCCCGGCATTTGCGGCCGGCTGCGCCATGGTGCTGAAGCCAGCGGCCCAGACGCCGTTCTCGGCGATCGCGATCGCCATTCTTGCCGAACGCGCCGGCCTGCCTAAGGGCCTCTTCAGCGTCATTACCGGCTCGGCCCGCGAGATCGGCGCCGAAATGACCTCCAACCCGGTCGTGCGCAAGCTCACGTTCACGGGCTCGACCGAGGTCGGCGCCGAGCTCTATCGCCAGAGCGCTGGCACCATCAAGAAGCTCGGCCTTGAGCTCGGCGGCAATGCGCCGTTCATCGTCTTTGACGATGCCGATCTCGACGCGGCTGTCGAAGGCGCGCTGATCGCCAAGTTCCGCAACAATGGCCAGACCTGCGTGTGCGCCAACCGCATCTATGTCCAGGACAAGGTCTATGACGCCTTCTCCGACAAGCTCGCCAAGGCGGTCGCCAAGCTGAGGATCGGCAACGGTCTCGATGAAGGCGTCATCCTCGGCCCGCTGATCGACAAGGCGGCACTGGAAAAGGTGGAAGAACACATTGCTGACGCCACAGCCAAGGGCGCGCGGGTGATCCAGGGCGGCAAGCGCCACACGCTCGGCGGCACCTTCTACGAGGCGACGGTTCTGGCCGACGTCACCCAGGCGATGGCGGTTGCGCGCGAGGAAACCTTTGGGCCGGTCGCTCCGCTCTTCCGCTTCACCGACGAGGCGGATGTGGTCGAACAGGCAAACGACACCGAATTCGGCCTTGCCTCCTATTTCTACGCCAAGGATCTCGCCCGTGTCTTCCGCGTCGCCGAAGCGCTGGAATACGGCATGGTCGGCGTCAATACCGGGTTGATCTCCACGGCGGAAGCGCCGTTCGGCGGCGTCAAGCTTTCGGGCCTTGGCCGCGAGGGCTCGCGCTACGGCATCGAGGAGTTCACCGAAATCAAGTACGTCTGCCTCGGCGGCGTTGCGTAAGATACGGTACCCAATCTGAAATACCGGCTGGAAAGTTCTGGCCGGTTTTTTTCTTTGCCGGTAGAAATCTCGTGATTGCGGGATTGAGGCATCACTCGTCCCGTCGCATTGCAGGAGGAGACGACCATGCCGGCACCGAAGAACCCCTTTAAAGCAGCTCTGCGCGAAAACCGCTTCCAGCTAGGGCTGTGGGTGGCGCTTGCCAGCCCCTATGCCGCCGAAGTGGTTTCCGGCAGCGGCTATGACTGGCTGCTGATCGACGGCGAGCACGCGCCGAACGACATTCCGCTGCTGTCGGCGCAGTTTCGCGTCGTCTCCGCATCGAAGAGCCATCCGATGGTTCGCCTGCCGGTTGGCGATACCGTGCTGATCAAGCAGATCCTCGATACCGGCGTGCAAACCCTGCTGATCCCGATGGTCGAGAGCTTGGAGCAAGCACAGCAGCTGGTGCGTGCCACCCGGTATCCGCCGCATGGCGTTCGCGGCGTCGGGGCTGCCCTCGGGCGTGCCTCGCAATTCGGTCGCATCGGCGACTATCTCCAGACCGCCGGCGACGAAATCTGCCTGATCCTGCAGATCGAGAGCCGGGCAGGTCTTGCTGCGATCGATGAGATTGCCGCACTCGATGGCGTCGACGGCCTCTTCATCGGCCCCTCCGACCTGGCAGCCGACATGGGCTATCTTGGTAAACCAGGGCATCCGGAGGTGCGTGCGGCGATCGCCGATGCGTTCGAGCGCATCAAGAAGGCCGGCAAGGCGCGGGGCATCATGACGCTCGATCTCGAGCAGGCACGAGACTATCGCGAGATGGGCGCTGATTTCATGGCGATCGGCACGGATGTCACCTCGCTCGTGCGTGCGACGACTACACTGCGCCAGGAGTTTCTCGGCGAGGCGACGTCGGCTCCGAAGAAGCAGGAATCCGGCTACTGATCGCAGATCGCTGTGAGCTCGGGCATGGTTACGCTCGGGCTCCAGCGCCGGAAGTCGGCGATCCGACGCTCGATCTTTTCGCGATGGTGGTTGGCGATATCGCCTAAACGGTGGTCGAGGAACGGGTTTCTGAAGCGTTCCAGCGTCGCGGCAACATAGTCTTCCGCTTCGCTCTCCAGGCGCTTTGCCGCGAAAGCCGCGATCACTTCGGATCGATAGATGCGGTCCAGCCGCGCGGCGATGCCGGCGTCGGCCAAGATTTCCCGAACGGTCTCGTTCGCGTCACGGCCTTCCCTGAGCCAGAGATCAGCCAAGACCGTATGGCCGAGATTGAGGATGTGAAGTTTCAGCTTCTCGTAGGGCGTCAGGTCATCCACGAGCTTCACGCACGGATGGATGCAAGGGAGCCGTAGCCCGGGCTGGTTCTCGATCGCCCAGAGCGCATAGGGCTCAGCAATCGCACCGGCAGGCTCCAGCGGCTCGGAGACGATGCGGTCGACCAGCGTGTTGGCCCAGACGACGTCCTTGCCCAGCCAGTCGATAAAGGCGCTGTTTCCGATCCGCTCCGCCGCGAGACGCAGCATCAATGCCTTCAGCACGTCACCATTGCGTGACACGAGTTCGCAGGGAAGCATCGTCAGGGGACGCCCGCCCGCGTCGAAGCGCGCCTTCAAGAGCAAAAGCAGCTTGCCCGGAAAGGAACGGGGAACTTCCGTTGTCAGATCGTCCTCGCCGATCTGGTAGCCCGTGTCGCCGGTATTCGAGATCAGGATTTCGGCATCCTCGGCGACAATCGCCCGGACCTCGCTCCAGTTTTCGGCGGTCGAAAGCGCCCGCGACACACTGGTCACCTGCTGCGTCTCATCGATCTGCGCTCCAGCCCGGATGCCGCGGATGATGACGGGAAAGCCTTCGGGACGGGCAAGCGCTGCAAGACGGCCGGAGCGTTCGCTGGACCCGGTCGTCTGCACGATCGTGATCGGTCCTACGGCCTCTCCCGTCTTCAACGCCTCGCTGACAAAGAGGTCGGCATGCGCCTGAAGAAAGCGGCTTGTTCCGAATTGTACGATCGGCGTCGTCATGTCCTGCCCCGATAGCTGGCTATGGAATGGATTGGAGAAGAGTTTCGCGCGCCGACTGGAGATGCCGGCGGCAGGCGTGTTCGGCCTTTGCGGGATCGTGCGAGCGCAACGCTTCGATATAGGCGAGGTGTTCTTCCAATGCGCGGGCGTTGCGCTGGCGGGCATTCGTCTTGTTCCACTGGTAGTGATAGTGGAAGACGATTGCGATGATGTCGTAGAAATCGACGATGAACCGGTTGCTCGATGCCTTGTGCACCAATAGGTGGAACTGCTCGTCGAGTTCGGAGAACTCCCGGTAGCGGTTGTCGATGTCGGCGAGGATATCGCGGTGCAGGGTCTCGATTTCCCTAAGCTCTGCCCAGGCGGGATGGTCGTCAGGCAAGGAGACGAAGCGTGCGGCTGAGCGCAGCTCGAACATCTCTCGTACTTCCGTCAGTTCCAGCGCGAACTCTCGGGTAAAGCCTTTCAGGATCCAGTGGCTGTTCGGCCGCTTCTCGATCAGGCCGAAGCGGCTGAAGCGGATCAGGAATTCGCGCACGCTGGTCGTGCCGGTCCCAATGTCCCGCGCCAGTTCCAACTCGTTGATCTGCATGCCGGGCTCTGCACCGCCGGCGAGAATCCGGCGCATGAAACTGCGCTCGATGATTTCGGCGAGTGAATCGGTCTCTTCCGTGGGGAAGTAGTCGTCGGGGCGGGGCTGCCGCAGCACGTTCTTTTTTCGTTTGTCCCAGGCGATCAGCTGCAGTTCCTCGAAGCGGCTGAGGATCGCGCGCACCGTCGTGCGGCTGACGCCGAGAACCTGCCCGAGTTCCGGCTCGGAGGGCAGGGAGGATGTGTCCGCCAGGAGCTTCAGGCAGCGGTTATAGGCATCCTTGAAGACGGTGTTCTGTTTTGCCATGGCAAGATCCGGCCGGTTCGAAATTGTCTGCGTCTGTCAGCGACGCTCCTCTATCGCGACGATCCGGTTTTGTCTCCGTCTGTCGTCATCATCCCTGCTTCTCCCGCACTTCGATCGTTGGCCCGGCGTGGTGGCCGACGTTTTCGCTATAATACCCATTGACGGCAATCTGTCTATTGTAGATAAAAGACAGAACAAAAATCAGTTAGGGAGAGATCGGTGTCTGCGCCGTCCACCATCCTGCTCGCACCTGAGGACAATGTTGTCGTGGCGACGCTGGCGATTGCCGCTGGCGATGCCCTGCCGAACAATGTTCTTGCCGCAGCGAAGGTCGATGCCGGTCATAAGATCGCGATCCGTCCGATCCGCGCCGGAGAGCCTGTCGTCAAATATGCTCAGGCGATCGGCCGGGCGACCGCCGATATTGCGCCGGGCGACCACGTGCACTCCCATAACCTCGCCTTCGACAAGGACCGCTTGGCGATCAGCCCGCAGGGAGCGCCAGAAGTGGCAAGCGATGCCGACAGGGCGCGCACCTTCATGGGCTATCGAAGAGGTGATGGCCGGGCAGCGACGCGAAACTATATCGGTGTCGTCGCCAGCGTGAACTGTTCCACCACGGTCTGTCGTGCCATCGCCGAGGAGGCGAACCGGCGCATTCTGCCGCGATATGAGGGTATCGACGGTTTCGTGCCGATCGTGCACGATCAGGGCTGTGGCATGTCGTCAACCGGCGACGGCATGGCCAACCTGCACCGCACGCTCGCCGGCTATGCCCGCCACGTCAATTTCGGCGGCGTGCTGATGGTCGGCCTCGGCTGCGAGGTGAACCAGTTGACGCTCTATGGCCAGAGCGGCGCTGGCGCGGAAAAACGCCATTTCAACATCCAAGAGGCCGGGGGCTCGCGTCGTTCCGCCGAAAAGGCGCTGGGCATTCTCGAGGAAATCGCAGCCGAAGTCGGCAAGGAGCGCCGTGTCGCAATCCCCGTGAGCGAGATCATCGTCGGCCTTCAATGCGGCGGGTCGGATGGGCTTTCGGGCATCACCGCCAATCCGGCGCTCGGCGCGGCCGTCGATATCCTTGCCGCAGCGGGCGGCACCGCAATCCTCTCGGAGACTTCTGAAATCTATGGCGCCGAGCATCTGCTGCGCAGCCGGGCGGTAAATGAGGCGGTGGCGGTGAAACTCGACGGCCTGATTTCCTGGTGGGAAAATTATGTGGCGATGCATGGCGCTTCGCTCGACAACAATCCTTCGCCGGGCAACAAACGCGGTGGTTTGACGACCATCCTCGAAAAATCGCTCGGCGCCGTCGCCAAGGGCGGCCGCTCGCCGCTGAACGCCGTCTATCGCTACGCCGAGCGGGTCACCGAGCGTGGGCTCGTCTTCATGGATACCCCTGGCTACGATCCGGTATCGGCCACCGGCCAGGTCGCCGGCGGTGCCAATGTCATTGCCTTTACCACCGGTCGCGGCAGCTGTTTCGGCTGTCGGCCCGCGCCGTCGATCAAGCTCACCAGCAACACGGCGCTCTACCGGGCGATGGAAGAGGATATGGATATCGATTGCGGCGTGATCGCTTCGGGGGAGGCGAGCATTGCCGGGCTTGGCCGGGAGATCTTCGACCTGATCGTAGAGACCGCCTCTGGCCGCAAGACCAAGAGCGAGCTTTTCGGCTACGGCGACAATGAGTTCGTGCCCTGGCATCTGGGGGCAACCCTCTAAATACGGAACGACTGGCATCCTTTTTGGAGGAGGAGACGGGGAATGCAGACGAGACGGATCGGTCGAACCGAACTATCGGTCACCGAATTTAGCTTTGGTGCCGCCGGCCTCGGTGGGCTCTATCGCGAGTGTACCCGTGACGCGGCAATCGCGACCTTGGACGCTGCCTGGGGCGCGGGTCTGCGCTATTTCGACGTGGCGCCCTATTACGGGCTCGGGCTTGCCGAGCGCCGGGTCGGCGATTTCCTCAGCGACAAGCCGCGCGAACAGTTCGTCCTCTCCACAAAGGTCGGACGTCTCCTGCATCCGGTGCCCGAAGACAAGGTGCCGGATTACTCCTACGTGAAGCCGCTCAATTTCGACGTCGAGTACGATTACAGCTATGACGGCATCATGCGCTCCGTCGAGTTCAGCTACGCCCGGCTGGGACTCAACCGCATCGACATCCTCTATGTGCACGATATCGGCGTCTATACCCATGGTGCCGCCCGCAATGCCGTTTACCTGCGGCAATTGCTAGAGGGTGGCCTGAAGGCGTTGGAGGAGTTGAAGGCCTCGGGAACGATCGCCGCCTATGGTCTCGGCGTCAACGAGGTGCCGGTCTGTCTTGAGGTCATGCGCCAGGCCGATATCGACTGCATCCTGCTGGCCGGTCGTTACACCTTGCTCGACCGTTCGGCCGTCGCCGAACTGCTGCCGGTCTGCGAGAAGAAGCAGACTTCGCTCATTGTCGGCGGGGTCTTCAATTCGGGCATCCTGGCGACGGGCCCGGTCGAGGGGGCGCATTTCGATTACATGCCGGCAACGGAAGATATCCGGCAAAAGGTAGGCGCCATGGAGAGGGTCGCCCGCGGTATGAACGTACCGCTTGCCGCACCCGCCATGCAGTTTCCGCTCGGTCATCCCAGGGTCGCTTCGGTGCTGCTTGGCACCGCCAAACCGGAGAGCCTGAAGCGCAACATGGCGCTCGCTGGACTCAGGTTTTCCGCGTCCGATTTCGCGGCGTTTGAACCGTTCACGCTGATCGCGCCGGAACTCGGAGACGAGCCGGTACGGGTCTAGCGGGTGGAGGTCGCCCCGCGGCCTGAAATGCTGTTCCGGCAGCTTGCCAAGCCGGAATTGTCGTACTAGCATTCGTATATGTTTTTTATCGATAAAAGGTCGATAAGCCAGCACCTGCGATCGATCTCCAAGAAGTGGAACACGGTGCACTGAGAGGAGAAACCTGGGATGAGCATTCTGAAAAGCAGTCTTACCCGTCGCGCCTTCACGGCCCTGGCCGGTGCCGCGATGATCGCCGGCATGTCGCCGGTCGCGTCCTTCGCGCAGGACGTGACGATCCCGATCATCGTCAAGGACACCACGTCCTTCTACTGGCAGATCGTGCTGGCCGGCGCGCGCGCCGCTGGCAAGGACCTGGGCGTCAATGTACCGGAACTCGGCGCTCAATCCGAGTCCGATATCAACGGTCAGATCAGCATTCTCGAGAACGCGGTCGCCGGCGCGCCGGCTGCTGTCGTCATTTCGCCGACGGAATTCAAGGCGCTCGGCAAGCCGATCGATGAGGCGGCGAAGGCCGTTCCGATCATCGGCATCGACTCTGGTGCCGACTCGAAGGCCTTCTCTTCGTTCCTCACCACCGACAACGTCCAGGGCGGCCGTATCGCTGCCGATGGACTCGCTGCGGCGGTCAAGGAAATGAGCGGCAAGGAAGAGGGCGAAATCGCCATCATCACCAGCCTTCCGGGCGTCGGCTCGCTCGACCAGCGCCGCGAAGGCTTCCTCGATCAGGTCAAGACCAAGTATCCGGGCTTCAAGGTCGTCGTCGACAAATATGCCGACGGTCAGGCGACCACCGGCCTCAACATCATGACCGACCTGATCACCGCCAATCCCAACCTTGTCGGCGTGTTTGCGTCCAACCTGATCATGGCGCAGGGCGTCGGCCAGGCGATTGCCGAAAACAAGCTCGGCGACAAGATCAAGGTGATCGGCTTCGACAGCGACGACAAGACGGTCGGCTTCCTCAAGGAAGGCGTTCTGGCCGGTCTCGTCGTTCAGGATCCCTACCGCATGGGCTATGATGGCGTGAAGACAGCGCTCGCGGTCTCGAAGAAGGAAAAGGTCGAGGCGAACGTGGATACCGGCGCCAATCTGGTGACCAAGGCCAACATGGCCGAGCCGAAGATCGACGCTCTCTTGAACCCGAAGGTCAAGTGACAACGGCTGCGGCGGGCGTCTAGCCTGCCGCACCCGCTTGCGACCGGGAACGAGGACCGGTCGCAAGCGATCTCTGCGATGGGAGGAATGCGCAGATGACCGAGTTGCAAGAGGCGCGCGACGTCAGGACCGAAGGCCTGCAGGTGGCAACACGCCATCCGGTTCCGAAGGGCGAGCCGATCCTGGAATTGCGCGTGCTGCAGAAGAAATACGGCGCCGTGGAAGCCTTGAAGCCGGCGTCGCTGACCTTTCTCTCCGGTGAAATTCACGCGATCGTTGGCGAGAACGGCGCCGGCAAGTCGACGCTGATCAAGCTTCTGACCGGCGTCATCAAGCGCACGTCGGGTGAAATCTTCTGGTGCGGCAAACCCGTCCAGCTCGGTACGCCGCAGGAGGCGATCGAACGCGGCATCAACGCCGTGCACCAGGAAGTCGTGCTCTGCGCCCACCTGACGGTGGCGTCCAACATGTTTCTCGGCGACGAAATCAATCGTAACGGCCTGATGCGAAAACGCGCCATGACCGATGCGGCCCAGCGCGTGCTCGATGATCTCGGCTTCAACCTGCCGGCAGGCGCCGTGCTCGGCAGCCTGACGATCGGTCAGCAGCAACTCGTCGCCACCGCACGCGCTGCCATGCGCGGCACACAATTCCTGATTTTCGACGAGCCGACCGCCTATCTCACGCGGCAGGAATCGGCGCAGCTCTTTCGCCTGATCCGCAGACTTCAGGCGGAGGGTGTGACCATCGTCTATATCAGCCACCGCATGGAGGAAGTGTTCGAGCTTGCCGACCGCGTCTCGGTGCTGCGCGATGGCACCCATGTCGGGACCCGCAAGATCGGCGAAACGAACGAGGCGGAGCTGATCGCGCTGATGATCAACCGCACGATCGAGCAGATCTACCACAAGGAGCATTTTCCGCCGGGTGACGTCATCGTCGAAACGCGAGGTCTGAGTGGTCCCGGCTTTCAGGATGTATCGCTGACCGTTCGGGCAGGCGAGATCGTCGGCCTTTACGGGCTGATCGGAGCGGGACGCAGCGAGTTCGCGCTCGGCCTCTATGGCCGACATCGCCCGAGCGCCGGCGAGGTCTATTGGCAGGGGCGCAAGGTGGAGATCGCCAGCGAACGCACGGCGATGGATCTCGGCATTGCGCTGGCTCCGGAAAGCCGCCGCGATCAGGGCCTGTGTCTCAACCTGCCGATCGGCCTCAACATCAACCTGCCGGTCTTTAACCGCTTGACGCGCGGCCTGACGATTAACGGCCAACAGGAGCGGGAGAATGCCGACCGGCAGATCCGCGACCTGAAGATCAAGACGCCGTCGCGCCGTGTTCTCGCTTCCGCCATGTCGGGCGGCAACCAGCAAAAGATCGTCATTGGCAAGTGGCTGAGCCATGGCGCCAAGCTTTTCATCTTCGATGAGCCGACCGTCGGCGTCGATGTGGGCACCAAGGCGGAGATCTATCGCCTGTTCGCGCGACTCCTGGAAAACGGGGCGGGCATCATCCTGATCTCGTCCTATCTGCCCGAGGTCTACGAGCTTGCGGATCGGCTGCACGTGTTCCGGCGCGGCCGGCTCGTTGCGAGCCACGACTATCGCGCCGCGAGCCACGAGGAAGTGCTGACGCAGGCGATTGGCGTTTGAACCGATAAAAACAAACTGAGGGATGCAGGGAGGAAGACGATGAGTGCGGAAACGGTGGAGAGCGGCGCCAGTGCGGCGCCACGCAAGGGCGTAAGCATTCTGTTCGGCCTCACCCTGCTGGGGCTGCTCCTGTTCCTCTGGCTGCTGCTTGGCTTGGCCACCAACAGTTTCTGGACGCCCAACAACATCAGCAACCTGCTGCGCCAGGGGGCGATGACCGCGATTCTTGCGGTCGGCCAGACCTTCGTCATCATCACCGCCGGCATCGACCTTTCGGTCGGCGCCGTGGTCGGTTTCACCAGCGTCATCGTGGCATGGCTGCTTGCGGCCGGCATGCCGCTCTGGGCCGCGATCATCCTGACGCTCGCCTTCGGGGTGCTGATCGGCGCCTTCCATGCCTTCGGCATCGTGCGCATGGGGCTGCCGCCCTTCATCATCACGCTCGCGACCCTGACTTCGCTCCGCGGTATCGGCCTCTTGATCACCAACGGCTCGACGATCTCGATCACCAATGAGGCCTTCACCAATTTCTCGCGTGCGGATTTCCTCGGTGTGCCAAGCCTGTTCTGGATGGTGATCGTGGTGGCGATCCCGGCCTATGTCTTCCTGCACTTGAGCCGCTTCGGCCGCTATCTCTTCGCGGTTGGGTCGAATAGCGAGGCGGCGCGACTTTCCGGCGTCAACGTCCACCGCACCATCTATCTCGCCTACATCCTCTCCTCGACCTGCGCCGCCTTCGTCGGCCTGCTGCTCGCCTCGCGCATCGGCATCGGCAACGCCACGCAAGCCGAGGGCTGGGAACTGCAGGCGATCGCCTCGTCGGTCATCGGCGGCACCAGCCTCTTCGGTGCGGTCGGTTCGGTGCATGGGCCGCTGCTCGGCGCATTCATCCTCGCGACGATCAACAACGGCGCGAACCTCCTGAACGTCAACTCGTTCTGGCAGCGCATCATCACCGGCGTGCTGATCATCGTCATCGTCTATTTCGACCAACTCCGGCGCCGCAGCGCCCGCTAGGCGCCGACACCGAACATTCCGTGGGAACTGTCATGAAAGCCGTGCTCTGCCTCGAACCCGGCCACTTGGAGGTCGTTGACCGCCTGCCGGCTGAGAATGTGCCTGACGGTTGGGTGCGCCTCGCCGTCAGTCATGTCGGCATCTGCGGCACCGACTACCATATCTTCGCAGGCAAGCATCCGTTCCTCGAATATCCCAGGGTCATGGGCCACGAGATCTCGGCAACGGCGATTGCTGGTGGCCGCGGCACGACGATCGCGCCCGGCACGCCTGTCGTGGTGAACCCCTATCTTTCCTGCGGCAACTGCGTTGCCTGCCGCAAGGGTAAACCCAACTGCTGCACCGCCATTCAAGTTCTCGGCGTGCATACCGATGGTGCCTTCTGTGAAGAGATCGTCGTGCCGGAGGCCAATCTTTATCCGGCACATGACCTCACACCGGAGGCGGCCGCCACCGTCGAATTCCTGGCGATCGGTGCCCATGCGGTCCGTCGCGCCTCCGCAGAGGCCGGTTCACGGGCACTGGTCATCGGCGCAGGGCCGATTGGCCTGGGCACGGCGATCTTCTCGCGCATCGCCGGCCATCATGTGACGCTCGTCGATACCAGCACCGAGCGGTTGGACTTCGCTGCCCGAAAGCTCGGCTTCGCTAATGGTATCGTCGCGGGCGCCGACATGGCGTCACGCATAGCCGAAACGACGGGTGGGGACGGCTTCGACGTTGTCTTCGACGCCACTGGATATGGTGGCTCGATGCAGGCCGCTTTCGCCTATGTCGCCCATGGCGGCACCCTGGTCTTCGTCAGCGTCGTGAAGGACGAGATCCGCTTCTCCGATCCGGAATTTCACAAGCGCGAGATGACCCTGATCGGCAGCCGCAATGCGACCCGCGAAGATTTCGATCATGTCGTCGCATCGATCGCTTCCGGCCTTGTGCCGGTCGAGGCGCTGATCACTCATCGCACGACGCTGGAGGGTGCGGTGGCCGATCTTCCGCGCTGGGCAGAAGAAAAGGCGGGTCTGGTCAAGGCAATCGTCAAGGTGGCTGCTGCATGAGCGAGGGCGGCCTTGCTGCATTGCCGCAGGGGGCTGCATCTGACATTCGCTCCATTTTTCCCTGAAAAATGCCCCGCATCGGTTCTCAACGCACGAAAATAGCGGAAAACCGCCAGTTTCGGGCAAGCTCGTTTGCAAATCGTCAGGAATCCAGATTCATTCTGGTCTCAGGCCTTGTATCGAGGCGTGACGGGTATATTTGTTGCACTGCACAAGAAAAGTGGTAGTCTGGCAGCGATTGCGGACACCAAGACAAACAATCGCAAGCTTGCGTCCGACCGGGAGCGGCGTTGTCGTTGATTGAACCAAGGGGTACGCTTCCCATGTTCTACCAGCTCTATGAATTGAACCATGCCATGATGGCGCCGTGGCGTACGGCTGCCGATGCCATGCGGCTTGCCTTCAGCAATCCGATGAACCCCGTCTCGCACACCTATTTCGGTCGTGCCGCCGCTGCGGGGCTCGAAGTGTTCGAGCGTTCCACGCGTCGCTATGGCAAGCCGGAGTTCGGACTTCCAACGACCGAGGTCGACGGCGCGTCTGTCTCCGTCTACGAGCGCATTGTCTGGCGCGCGCCCTTCTGCAACCTCATCCATTTCGAGCGTGCCCTGCCCAAGGGGCGTGCCGCCGATCCGAAGGTGCTGGTGGTTGCGCCGATGTCCGGCCACTACGCGACGCTGCTGCGCGGCACGGTGGAAGCCTTGCTGCCGCATTCCGATGTCTACATCACCGACTGGATCGACGCCCGCATGGTGCCGCTCAGCGAAGGCACCTTCGATCTCGATGACTACATCGACTACGTCATCCAGATGCTGCACTACCTGGGTCCGAACACGCATGTGATCGGTGTCTGTCAGCCGGCAGTGCCCGTGCTCGCCGCCGTCGCCCTGATGGAAGCGGCTGATGATCCGCTGTCGCCGGCGACGATGACGCTGATGGGCGGACCGATCGATACCCGTATCAACCCGACCGGCGTCAACCAGCTGGCCGAGCAGCGGCCGATCGAATGGTTCCGCGACAATGTCATCATGCCGGTGCCGTGGCCGCAGCCGGGCTTCATGCGCATGGTCTATCCGGGCTTCCTGCAGCTTTCCGGCTTCATGTCGATGAACCTCGACCGGCACCTGATCGCCCACAAGGAGTTCTTTGCCCATCTGGTCAAGAACGACGGCGATGCGGCCGAAAAGCATCGGGACTTCTACGACGAGTATCTGGCCGTTATGGACCTGACCGCCGAATTCTACCTGCAGACCGTGCAGGTGGTCTTCATGCAGCATGCGCTGCCCAAGGGCGAGATGATGCATCGCGGCAAGCGCGTCGATACGACGGCGATCAAGAAGGTCGCGCTGCTCACGGTCGAAGGCGAGAACGACGACATTTCCGGCGTTGGCCAGACGAAAGCGGCGCAGACGATCTGCACCAATATCCCCGACCATATGCGCATGCACTACATGCAGCCGGATGTTGGCCATTACGGCGTCTTCAACGGTTCGCGCTTCCGCCGCGAAATCGCGCCGCGCATCGTTGCCTTCCACCGGGAGCACGCGCGTCACGTGAAGCCGGTGAAGCAACTGATCAAGGGCGGCAAGTCGGCCTGATCCCGTGGTCGGTGCCGTTTTGACCGCGTAGAGTCAAGGGTTTGTCCGATTCCGGGGGAGGGCGTCTTGCAGAGCCAAGGGCGCCTTCCCACATCGTTTTCATCGGGTCGCATGGGCGGCCCGGATGATTGCGAGGAATCCTGAAGATGAACCAATCTGCAATGATCCGTCCGGATTGGACGCCCGCGACCATCGCCCTGATGGTGCTCGGCTTCGTGGTCTTCTGGCCACTGGGTCTGGCCATGCTCGCCTACATCCTGTTCGGCGAAAAACTCAAGACGTTCAAGAAAGACGCCAACGATACGGTGGATGGCATGTGCTCGGCATTCAAGCGCGGCGGTCGCCGTTCCAACTGGACGCATCGCACCGGCAACGTCGCCTTTGACGACTGGCGCGAAGCTGAACTTGCGCGCCTCGACGAACAGCGCCGCAAGCTCGACGAAATGCGCGAAGAGTTCGACACCTATGTGCGCGAGCTTCGCCGCGCCAAGGACCAGGAAGAGTTTGACCGCTTCATGCGCGACCGCAAGAACGGCGGCTCCGGCCCGATTGTCGAAGCTCACTGATCCAATGATGCTTCCGGCGTTTCATGTGAAACGCCGGATTACCCGTTCGCGTCTCGCGCCTGTAGGCGAAAGCCCCGCGAATCGGTTAGAAAGCCTGCATGTTCCCTTCCTTCAAGCGGCGCATTCAACCTGCACCACCCGCCACGACGCGGCAGATCGAGGTCGCCGGCAAGTCCCTGCCGCTGACGATTAAGCAGAACGCGCGCGCGACCCGCATGACGCTGCGCATCGAGCCCGGCGGCCGGGCGCTGAAAATGACGATCCCCCAGGGCCTGCCGGAGCGCGAGGTCAACGCCTTTCTCAATCGCCATCAGGGCTGGCTGATGACGAAGCTTGCCCGCTTCTCCGGCGAGAGCCAGATCGAGGAGGGGGGCTCCATCCTGATCCGCGGCATTTCCCACCGGATCGAGCGCACCGGCAAGAGCCGCGGGCTGACGGAAGCGATCGTGATCGACGACGAACCGGTTCTGCGCGTGAGCGGCGACGAGGAGCACCTGAACCGGCGCATCGTCGATTTCCTCAAGAAGGAAGCCCGCCAGGATCTCGATCGGCTGGTGGCGATCTATACCGGCCGCATCGGCCGGCGCGCAAAGTCGCTGTCGCTGAAAGACACGCGCAGCCGTTGGGGATCGTGCTCGGCCGATGGCGCATTGAGTTTTTCCTGGCGCATCGTCATGGCGCCGCCCAAGGTCATCGCCTATCTCGCTGCTCATGAAGTGGCGCATTTGCAGGAAATGAATCACAGCCCGGACTTCTGGGCGCTGTGTGGAAGGCTTTGTCCGGATACGGACGATGCCAAGCGATGGCTTCGCCGCAACGGTACGATGCTTCACGCGATCGACTTCGATTGAGCCAGCCCGAAGGCTGTGCGTGCGTTATGTGCGGTAGCGCAGCGCTTCGCGGATCTTCTCGTCGGTCTTGTATTGGCTTAGCGCATAGACCGACCAGATCGCCGCCGGAACCCAACCGATCAGGCTGAGTTGCAGGATCAGGCAGATGAGGCCGGCAAAGGGACGGCCGATGGTGAAAAACTGCAGCCAGGGCAGGATAAGCGCGAGCAACAGGCGCATCAGTCTCTCCATTGTGGTAAAATGCATATGGTGAAAGCGCGCCTGCCGCGCAAGGGGCGCAACGGCCGTCGGGACATCGTGCCGGAGGCGCTGGCTGGGGCCTCGCGCGTCGGTTTTTGGCTCGACTCGCGCGACATTTCATGCAAGGTCGCTTCTCATGAAAACCGAAGTGAAGATATGCGGGCTGAAGACCGCGGAAGCGGTTGAGCGTGCTGTCGCGCTCGGAGCATCCCATACCGGCTTCATCTTTTTCCCCAAGAGCCCCAGGAACATAGAGCCTGATGATGCGGGCCGTCTGGCGGACCGGATTCGCGGCCAGGCGAAGATCGTCGCCGTCACGGTCAATGCCGATAACGACGAGCTCGACGAGATCGTTTCGGCGCTCAACCCTGATATCCTGCAGCTCCATGGCAGCGAGGACCCGGAACGGCTACTGACGGTCAAGGCGATGTACGGCCTTCCTGTCATGAAGGCCCTTTCGGTGCGCGAAGCGTCGGACCTCGAAAAGATCGACGCCTATGTCGGCCTCGCCGACCGCTTTCTCTTCGATGCCAAGCCGCCTGCGGGTTCTGATTTGCCCGGTGGCAACGGTGTTTCCTTTGACTGGAAGCTGCTCGATGCGCTTGACGGAAGCGTCGATTACATGCTTTCCGGTGGGCTTAACGCCGAGAACATCGGCGAGGCCATGGTGCAGACTCGCGCCCGGGCCATCGATATCTCCTCCGGCGTCGAGAGCGCGCCGGGCGTCAAGGATCTGAAGCTCATGGAATCGTTTTTCAATGCCGTTCGCCAGGCGGAGGCGGGCATGCCACGGTCAGGGAGCAGGACGTGAACCAGGCGCCAAAGTTGAATTCTTTCCGGGGCGGTCCCGACGAGGACGGCCGTTTCGGCATTTTTGGCGGCCGCTTCGTGGCCGAGACATTGATGCCTTTGATCCTCGACCTGCAGGACGAGTGGAACAAGGCAAAGGACGATCCGGCCTTCAAGGCGGAGCTGGCACATCTCGGTGCCCACTATATCGGCCGGCCGAGCCCGCTCTATTTCGCCGAGCGACTGACGGCCGAACTCGGCGGCGCCAAGATCTACTTCAAGCGTGAGGAGCTGAACCACACCGGCTCGCACAAGATCAACAACTGCATTGGCCAGATCCTGCTTGCCAAGCGCATGGGCAAGACGCGCATTATTGCCGAAACCGGTGCCGGCCAGCACGGTGTGGCTTCGGCGACGGTTGCGGCACGCTTCGGCCTGCCCTGCGTCGTCTACATGGGCGCGACCGATGTCGAGCGCCAGGCGCCGAACGTCTTCCGCATGAAGCTGCTCGGTGCGGAGGTAAAGCCGGTAACGGCTGGCAGCGGCACGCTCAAGGACGCGATGAACGAGGCGCTGCGCGACTGGGTCACCAATGTCGACAACACCTATTATCTGATCGGCACGGCTGCCGGTCCGCATCCCTATCCGGAAATGGTCCGCGATTTCCAGGCGGTCATCGGCCAGGAAGCCAAGGAGCAGATGCTCGCTGCCGAAGGCCGGCTGCCGGATCTCGTCGTCGCTGCCGTTGGCGGCGGCTCCAACGCGATCGGCATCTTCCATCCGTTCCTCGATGACGAAAGCGTCAAGATCGTCGGCGTCGAAGCCGGCGGCAAGGGCATCGAGGGCGACGAACATTGCGCCTCGATCACCGCTGGTTCGCCCGGCGTGCTGCACGGCAACCGCACCTATCTGCTGCAGGACGGCGACGGCCAGATCAAGGAAGGCCATTCGATTTCGGCCGGCCTCGACTATCCCGGCATCGGTCCGGAGCATGCCTGGCTGAATGATGTCGGCCGCGTCGAATACGTGCCGATCATGGACCACGAAGCGCTCGAAGCGTTCCAGACGCTGACCCGCCTCGAAGGCATCATTCCGGCGCTCGAGCCGTCGCACGCGCTTGCCGAGGTCATCAAGCGCGCACCGAAGATGGGCAAGGACGAGATCATCCTGATGAACCTCTCCGGTCGCGGGGACAAGGACATCTTCACCGTCGGCAAATTGCTGGGAATGGGGCAGTAAGATCATGACCGCACGCATGGACAAGAGATTTGCCGATGTGGCGGCCGAAGGACGTCCGGTCCTCGTCACCTATTTCATGGCCGGCGATCCGGATTTCGAGACGTCGCTTTCGATCATGAAGGCGTTGCCGAAAGCTGGCGCCGACGTCATCGAATTGGGAATGCCCTTTTCCGATCCGATGGCCGATGGCCCGGCGATCCAGCTTGCCGGTCAGCGCGCGCTGAAGGGCGGCCAGACGCTCGCCAAGACGCTCGAGATCGCCCGTCGTTTCCGTGAAGACGACCAGAGCACGCCGATCGTGCTGATGGGCTACTACAATCCGATCTATATCTACGGCGTTGACCGTTTTCTGACCGATGCGCTCGCCGCCGGCATCGACGGCCTCATCGTCGTCGACCTGCCGCCGGAGATGGACGACGAACTCTGCATCCCGGCGCTTGAGAAGGGCGTCAACTTCATTCGCCTGGCGACGCCGACCACGGACGATCGTCGCCTGCCGAAGGTGCTCGAAAACACCTCCGGTTTCGTCTACTACGTGTCGATGAACGGCATCACCGGCTCGGCTCTGCCCGATCCGTCGTTGATTGCCGGTGCCGTCGGCCGTATCAAGGCGCACACCAACCTGCCGGTTTGCGTCGGTTTCGGCGTCAAGACGGCGGAACATGCAAGGGCCATCGGAGCATCCGCCGATGGCGTGGTCGTCGGTACGGCGATCGTCAACCAGATCGCGTCGAGCCTGACCGAAGAGGGCAAGGCGACGGACGCGACGGTTCCGGGTGTTGAAGCGCTGGTCAGAGGGCTCTCGGCAGGCGTGCGGTCCGCACGCCTCGCAGCAGCCGAATAATTGCCTATATTAGCGCGCACAACCCGAAGGAAATCTTCAGGAGTTACTAAGTGAACTGGATCACAAACTACGTTCGGCCGAAGATCAACTCGATGCTGGGCCGCCGGGAAGTTCCGGAAAATCTCTGGATCAAGTGCCCGGAAACCGGCGAGATGGTGTTCCACCGCGATCTCGAGGAAAACAAGTGGGTCATCCCGCAGTCCGGCTTCCACATGAAGATGCCGGCCAAGGCGCGGTTGAAGGACCTGTTCGACGGCGGCATCTATGAAGCGTTTCCGCAGCCGAAGGTTGCTCAGGACCCGCTGAAATTCCGCGATTCCAAGAAGTATGTCGACCGTCTGCGCGACAGCCGCACCAAGACCGAGCTTGAAGACACGATCGTCGCCGGCCTCGGCCGCGTTCAGGGCGTCAAGCTCGTCGGCGTCGTGCACGAGTTCAACTTCATCGGCGGCTCGCTCGGCATGGCGGCCGGCGAGGCGATCATCAAGGCCTTCGAAAGGGCAATCGCCGAGAAGTGCCCGCTGGTGATTTTCCCGGCATCGGGCGGCGCCCGCATGCAGGAAGGCATCCTGTCGCTGATGCAGCTGCCGCGCACGACGGTTGCCGTCAACATGCTGAAGGAAGCCGGCCTTCCCTACATCGTCGTGCTCACCAACCCGACGACCGGTGGCGTCACCGCATCCTATGCGATGCTTGGCGATATCCACATGGCCGAGCCAGGCGCCGAAATCGGCTTTGCCGGCAAGCGGGTGATCGAGCAGACGTTGCGTGAGAAGCTGCCGGAAGGCTTCCAGACCTCGGAATACCTGCTGGAGCACGGCATGATCGACATGGTCGTCAAGCGCCATGATCTTCCGTCGACGCTCGCTCGGGTCCTGAAGATCCTGATGAAGAAGCCGGCAGAAGCCTCGAAGCTCAACGGCGGCACGCAGCCGGCCGCTTTGCCGGTCGCGGCAAGCGCTTAAGGCTGTTCCAGGAAGAATCTGAGCCGGATTTCTGGAATTTCGCACGAAAAATGAACATCTCCGCGCGACGGAGATGTTTCGGCAGTCGAGCTTGTCGCGGTGGGGTGAGAGATGACAGCGGTGGAAGCCAGCGAAGCGGGCTATGAGATCGAAAAACTCCTTGCCCTGCACCCCAAGGGGTTTGACCTGTCGCTGGACAGGATCACCCGGCTTCTCGCCGCGCTCGGCAACCCGCAGGACCGCCTGCCACCGGTGATCCATGTCGCCGGCACCAATGGCAAGGGCTCGGCAACGGCGTTTTCGCGGTCAATCCTGGAGGCCGCCGGTCTCAGCGTTCACGTCCACACGTCGCCGCATCTCGTCAATTGGCACGAACGCTACCGCCTCGGCGTCAAGGGCGGAAGAGGGAGGCTCGTCAGCGACCCTGTTCTGGCCGATGCCGTGCGCCGGGTGGCCGAAGCCAATGCTGGCGAAAAGATCACAGTCTTCGAAATCCTGACCGCGGTCACCTTCCTGCTCTTCGCCGAGCATCCGGCGGATGTCGCGATCATCGAGGTTGGCCTCGGTGGCCGTTTCGATGCGACCAATGTCATTGCCCGACCCGCCGTTTCGGTCATCATGCCGATCTCGCTCGACCATCAGGCCTATCTGGGCGATCGGGTGGAGCTGATCGCCGCGGAAAAGGCCGGCATCATGAAGCGCGGCTGCCCGGTGGTGATCGGCCACCAGGAGGAAGAGGCCGCGCGCGACGTGCTGATCTCGACCGCCGAGCGGCTAGGCTGCCCGATGTTCGTTTATGGCCAGGACTTCATGGCGCATGAGGAATTCGGCCGTCTCATCTATCAGGACGGGAGCGGGCTCTCCGATCTGCCGTTGCCGAAGCTGCCGGGACGTCACCAATACGCCAACGCCGCCGCCGCCATTCGCGCCGTGCGGGCCGCGGGCTTCGATGTTTCGGAGGCGGTGATCGAGAAGGGGCTTGCCAGTGTCGAGTGGCCGGGGCGACTACAGCGCCTGACGAGCGGCAAGCTTACACGCTACGGCCCGGCCGATGCGGAAATCTGGGTCGATGGTGGCCACAATCCCGGTGCCGGCCAGGTGATCGCCGAGGCGATGGCGACCTTCGAAGAACGCGAATCGCGCCCCTTGTTCCTGATCATCGGCATGATCAACACCAAGGATCCGATCGGCTACTTCCGGGCGTTTCTGGATCTCGCCGAACAGGTCTTCACCGTTCCGATCCGTGGTTCGGATGCGGGCCTTGATCCGGTGGCGCTTGCAACTGACGCCGCGGCTGTCGGGTTTGAGGCTTCGGCCGTCTCTTCCGTCGCCGAAGCGCTGACGATCATTGCCAGTCTGGTCGATGAGGATCCGGCTCCGCCGCGCATCCTGATCGGCGGCTCGCTCTATCTTGTCGGCGATGTTCTCGCCGACAATGGCACGCCGCCGAAGTGATCCGCCGGTGGCGCCGCCCTTCCGGAAATGTCAGATTCAAGACAAGAAAAAAGCCCGGCATGCCGGGCTTTCTGCTGCGGTAGTCAGCGAAGGTTTCAGGCGACCGCCGTGGAGATCCACGAGGAAAGGGCCGTCTTCGGCGCAGCGCCAACCTTGATATCAGCCACTTCACCGGCCTTGAACATGGCCAGCGTCGGGATCGAACGGACGCCGTACTGGGCGGCCAGTTCCGGGTTTTCGTCAATGTTGAGCTTGGCAACCTTAACCTTGCCGGCGAGTTCGTTCGAGATTTCCTCGAGGCTCGGCGCGATCATTTTGCACGGGCCGCACCATTCAGCCCAGAAATCGACAACCACCGGCTCGGCGGAGTTCAGCACTTCCTGCTGAAAATTGGACGTATCGACCTTTACAGTAGCCATAGGCTGCTCCTTGCGTTCGGAATGGCAGTATCCAGATGTTGTGTCTCATGTGAGATGGCACCGCTGGATTTTCAATATCGGGTATCTCACTTTGTCGCGAGGTCTTCAAGGCTCCTGTCGAGCGCCTGATCCGCAACGACATGGATTGCCGGCCCTTCGGTAAAGATCAGCACGCATCGGAACGCGTGTCCGGGGTAGAGTGGCCGCAACAACTCGCGATAGATCGCAAGCTGTGCCCTGTAGGCAAAGGGGATATCCCCTTGCGAAGTCGGTACCTGCCGGTTCGTCTTGAAATCCGCAATGGTCACGATGCCGTTGCTGACGGCGAGCCGGTCGATGCGGCCGGAGACCGCGTGCTCGCGGGTGCCGAGGGTCAACGTGCCCATGACCGAGACTTCGGCACGGCTGCCGGTCGAGAAGAGCGCCTCCAGATCGGGGTGGTCGAGCACGTTTTCAACGCCGGCAATCAGCGCTGCGCGCTGTTCGGGCGACCAACGGGGCACGGAACGCAGGAGATAGCGTTCGGCTGCGGCGCGGCGATCATCGCCGGCAATCATCGAGGGCAGGACCTGCAGGAGCCGGTGCAGGATGGCGCCGCGCAACATCGAGAGATTGGCCGGTGCCTTCTCTGAAAAGAGCGCGGATCCTACGAGCGCATCACCGTCATCCTCGTCGATGGCGATGCCGACGCCGGAGGGACTCAGCGGCCGCGGCAGCTGCTTCTGCGGCGGCAGCGGTGTCGAGAGTGCTTTTGGCAGGCCGGATGCCGGGCGGCTGGCGTCCGGTGTCGGCGTGTCCTTGGAGGGAAGGTCGCGTTCAAGCTGTTTCTCGTGCCAGGAATGGCCTGACCATTCCTCGCCGCCCGCATGAAAGGTCTTCGGGTGGCCGCGGCCATTTTCGTCGCCGGCGAGGCTCGCCTGAACCATAGCGTGCCATGTTTCGGCGACGGCCCGCTGCCCGCGATAGCCGCAGACGATCAAGCGATCGGCGGCGCGGGTCATGCCGACATAGAGCAGGCGGCGATACTCTTCCTCGGCGAGCGTCTTCAATCGGTCGCCGTCGGCGGTCACGAGCGTATTCGATTCCGAGCCCGGTGCGCGCCACACCGGCAACGACAGGGGTGCGCCATTCCGTTGGGAGAGCTCAAGGAAGCGAAGAGACGGGACATGCTGGTTGCTGAACGCCGCTCCACCGCCGTCGACGAGGAAGACGACCGGCGCTTCCAGGCCCTTGGCGGCGTGCACCGTCATGATCCGCACTTCGTCGCGTTCCTTGTCCTGCTCGCGCTTGACCGTCGGCGCCTCCATTTCCAGCGTCGAAACGAACGCCTGCAGGCCGGGGAGACCGCTTCTTTCCTGATCGAGCGCGAAAGTCAGGAACTCGTCGAGAATGTCGCTGACCTCGGTGCCGAGCCGCGCCAGGAAGGCGGCCCGGCCGCCATGGACGCCAAGAATGCGGGCATATAAATCGTGCGGCGCAAGCTGGTTGGCGAGCGCCATATAAATCTTGAGCGACCTTGCTGTCTGGTGGAACAGGATACCTTCGGACGCCTCGGCCTGCAGCCGTTGCCAGAGGCTTTCGCCCTCCTTGCGTCGGGCAGCGAGCTCGAACAGTGCGTCTTCCGCGAGATTGAACAGCGGGCTCTTCAGCAGCGCGGCGAGTGACAGGTCGTCTTGCGGCAAAAGGACGAAGCGTCCAAGTGCGAGCAGGTCCTGAACGGCAATATGTTTGGTGAGCACCAGGCGGTCGGCGCCGGCGACCGGAATGTTGTTTCGGCGCTTGAGGGCGCGGGTCAGGGCGTTCACGAAGGCGTCGCGCTTGCGGACCAGCACGATCACGTCGCCCGGGCGCATCGGTCGGCGAACACCCTTCTCGACGATCGTCTCCTTGCCAATCCAGCTCTCCAGCGTGGCGGCGATCCGGCGAGCGAGGATATTGACCGGTGCACTCTCGGGTGCCGCGTCGAAGGCCGCTGTCCACTCCTCGTCCGTATCCGTCGGCTCGGTGGCAATCACCTCCCAGACGTCGACCGCGCCGGGATGTCCGATGCGGTTCGAAGCATGGACGACAGGCTCGTTGCGGGCACTGAGGCCCCGGGCATGCGCCGGATTGGCAAAGACGGCGTCGACGGCGGAAAGCACGTCGACGGTCGAGCGGAAGGAGAGCTGGAGGCGGATGGGCTCGAACGCCTTGCCGCCGTCGCGGACCCGGCGCTCGGTCTCCTGGCTCTCGCGCGAAAACCGCTCCGGCCGTGCGCCCTGGAAGGAGTAGATCGACTGCTTCTCGTCGCCAACGGCGAACATGGTACGGGCGGTGCCCCGCGCGCTTTCACCAGAGAAGAAATCGGCAGCCAGCGCCTGGATGATCGTCCATTGCGCCGGGCTGGTATCCTGGGCCTCGTCGACGAGGATGTGGTCGATGCCCTTGTCGAGCTTGTAATGCACCCAGGCACTGACGTCGCCGCGGGCAAAGAGCGCCGCCGTGCGGTTGATCAGGTCCTCGAAATCGAGCTGGCTGCGTCGCCGCTTGAGTTCCTCGTAGTCGACGTTGAGCCTTTCTGCGAGCGTCAGCGCGGCAAGCGTCGCCTCGAACATCTTGAGAATGCTGATGTGATCGATGCAGGCGACGACGTGGCGGTAGGCTTCATCCACGAGGTCAATGAGATCGGGCGCCGCCTGCTGCATCGCCTTGTTGAGGAAGGTCGATTGTGCCCGCGCCTTGCCAGTCCCAGTGAAGAACAAATGCCTGAGACCGTCATAGCGTGCGCCCACATCCGTAAGCTTGGAAACGGTTCTCATCCCTTCCGCGAAGTCGAGCACCTTTGATCCGCCGACACTCGTGGCCAGCGAGACGTACCGTTCCAGGGCGGCGCCGTTCAGTCCCGCCAGCGGCCAGATCGCGGCCATCGCGCTGTCGACGCTTTCGGCCGGTGTCAGCTTCAGGGCACGGCGCAACTCCGCCTCGGTGCCACCGTGCGCATCGGCATGCTCGAGGAAGGTCTGGATCGAGGTGCGGTTCTCGACGATCGCCGCGAGCAGTTTTTCAAGCCCGGTATCGTCGGCAAGGTCGAGCACGGTGGCGAAGGCGCGCGCCAGTTCCGGATCGTCCTTGGCCGCCGTCGCCGTCAGCAGCATGCGGCGCGCATCGGCAAGCAGCATGGCGGCAGCGCGATCGTCGAGAACCGAGAAATGCCCGGCGACGTTGGCTTCCAGCGGAAACTGATGCAGCAGCGCCTCGCAGAAGGCATGGATCGTCTGGATCTTGAGGCCACCGGGCGTTTCGAGCGCGCGGGCAAATAGGCGACGCGCCTCTTGCAGCTTCAGCAGACCAGGGCGTTCGCCCTCGATCGCCTCGATCCGCTTTTCGAGCGTCGCGTCGTCGAGCGTGACCCATTCGGCCAGCCGTTCGAAGACGCGGTTCGACATTTCGGATGCCGCGGCCTTGGTATAGGTGAGGCACAGGATCGCCGAGGGACGGCAGCCGGCAAGCAGCAGCCGGATCACTCGCTGGGTCAGCACGTGCGTCTTGCCGGAACCGGCATTGGCCGAAACCCAGGCGGAACGCGCAGGATCGGAGGCAAGCGACTGCCGACGCGAGGTCCAGTCGAGCCAGCCCTGCGGCGTCGCCTGTTCGGGGCCGAGGCTGTCATCCCTCATCGCCGTCCTCCTCTTCGCTGTCGGCTGTTGACCATTCGGCCACGCGTGCCAAATGGTCATACTCGCCGCCGTAATCGCGTTCTTTTTGAACAATCACGCGTGACGCAAAGCCATGCTTGCCCGAGAGCAGCGCACTCAGGAGCTTTCTAAGCTCGGTGAGGGATTCGTCGGCGAGTAGGTCGGCGGATTTGGTTTCCTTGGCTTTGCTGCCCTCGTTATTCACCGTCTCGTGCTTGAAACGCGATCCGGGTTTGAGCCGGACATAGAGCAGCGATTGCGGATGACTGGGCGGCACATCCTTGAAGGCACCGGCCTTGAGAGCAGCCGCTTCGAGGGCGAGCTGCGGGTCGAGCAGCACACGCGCCTCCTTGACCGATGGGCTGGAGCCGGTCTTGTAGTCGATGATCTCGACGCCGCCGTCAGTCAGCGTATCGAGCCGGTCGGCAATGCCGGTCAGCCGCATGTCGGCGACGCCGAGCTCCATCGCTGCGGCCACCTCGGTGCGCGAACGACGGATAAAACGCGCACGCTCTCGCTCCCACTTGATGAAAGCCAAGCCGACGGCGGCAAAGCGCGGCCGCCAGATCGTATCGATATGCCTTGGCAGTCGTGCCTCGTCGAAAGCCTCGTTCAGCAGCCGATGCATCGCATCCTCGGCTGCTGGGGACTGGAGGTCGAAACCGCCGCGGACGAAACGTTCGACGATCTGGTGATAGAGCGTGCCGCGCTCGGCAGGACCCGGGTCACTGTTGAACGGTAGCAACGGGTGCAGGCGAAGTATCCGTCGGGCGTAGATCGCGTAGGGGTCGCGCCTCAGCCGCGAAACTTCGCTGAAGGAGTATTTGCGCGGCTGCAGGTCCGCCGGCGGCTTGGGGGCAGGGCGCTCGGCCAGCGGCTGCCTTCCTCCGTCGTCCAGCATGCGGGCCCAGGCCAAATAGTCCGCACCATTGGCCCTCAAGGCCGCCGTCAGCCGTTCGCCGCCGAGTGCCAGCAAGCGCTGTAGCCAGCGCGAGGCGACGGTGGGTGCAGCGCCCTGGCGCATCGAGCGGGTGAAGATCAGCCGTCTTGTGCCGCAGGCCATCTGGAAGTCGTGCGCGAGCTGGCCGATTCGCCGCTCCGGCGGCTCAAGACCGATGCCTGTCTTCATCGTGCGCGACAGGAACGGGTCGTTGGCGGTCTGGCCCGGCCAATTGCCCTCGTTCATGGCGCCGAGCACCACCAGATCCATGCTCTGCAGGCGGGACTCCAGCGCACCGAAGATGAAGACCCGAGGGTGGCGCATGGAACGCGGCTTGACCGCAGCACCTGCGGCAAGCGCCTCCATGACGTCACACCATTGCGGTCCGTCCGCCGTCATCTGACCATCGGTTTCGATGATGCCGCGAAGCAGGGTCGCGAGCGTATCCGCCGCCTCGCCGGACCAGAGCCCGCCGAGATCGCCGCGCTCGTCGGCTGACGCAGCTTCCATCGCCTGGCCGCTGCGCGTCGCCCAGTCGGCGAAGGTGAACTCCTCCGAAAACACACGGCTGCCGTCCTTGCTGCGCGTGAGCGCGGAAGCCAGTGGCGCCACGGCAAGCCCGATCTTCACCGCCAGATCGCGCGCAGCCTGAAGCTCCTCGGTGCCTATGCCGGCCCGCCACTCCGGTGGGTGGCGATCGATCTTGTGGCCTGCAATCGCCGCCTCGAGCAGTGGTTCAAGGGCGAGAATGTCGATGGTCGCGGTGCTGCCGCGCAGTGCCATGCGTTCGAGCGCGTCGGCGCCCTGTCGCATCGCATCACGCGAAAGCCCGAAACGCGCCAGCGGATGTTTGAGCAGCGCAACGAAGGGCACGGGATCGCCCGGCCGCAGGCTTGCCTCCAGGAGAAGGCGCATGAAGCTGCCCTGCGGCGTCGAGGATAAAGGCGTGCCGGCGGAATCGTCCGCCTCGATGCCGAAGCGCGCGAGCTCGGCGCCAACCCGTCGCGCGAGATTTCGATCTGGCGTGATCAGCGCCGCCTGGCTCTCGTCGCTGCCTTCGAGTGCCAGCCGCAGCGCAACGGCAATTGCTGCCGCCTCCTCGCGCTCGTTGGCGGTCTCGATCAGGGCCGCATCGCTGAAGGCGGCGCGCAGTGAATCGGGATCGAGTTCACTGCGCATTTCGGTCCAGGCATTGGTGGCCTTGGCCGGCAGAAGTGCATGAGAAAGGATCTCGGCGCGGAAATCGAGGTCGGACTTAGCGTCGGCCAAGGCGGCCACGTCGGGACGGAGCACGGCCATGCGTTTCAGCAGCCGGTAGAAACCGTATTGCGGGTGGCTGCGGCTTGCCGGGTCCGGCCTACCGTCGAGTGCTGCGTGGGCGACGATCATGTCCCATTCGGCGTCGCTCATCGTCTGGTCGAGACCGGGCAGCACGATCGTGCCGTTCGGTAGCTTCTGCACGGCGGCGATCAGCGCGGCGGTGGCCGGAATGGAGCCGGTCGAGCCGGCAATGATGATCGGGCCCTCGATCTTGCCGCCGGCAATGCGCTGCGTCTCGGCCTGCAGGATGGCGTTGCGGTGACGTGCAGGCGAGGATTGCTTGAGTTCCTCCAGCCGCTCCGGCCAGTAGCTGCGGGCAATCTTCAGGAATTCGAGCGTCAGCTGCCACCAGAGTGCATGCTCGCCGGCATCGAGGCGGTCGAGCTCGTCCCAGTCCAGCTCTTCCGTCTCCATCGCATCGATGAGATCGGCAAGATTGCGCGCGAGCCAGATCGCATCGGCCGGGCTCGCCGGCGCAATCAGCGGGCTTTCCGCATGGATGTCGAGCACCACCTTCGGCAGGCGGTTGCGCCAGGCGAGGATAAGCCGGCCAAGCTCGATCAGGCGGGCGGTGCCGGGCAGGGGCGGGGCCAGATCGAGGATCGCCGGGACCTCGGCATCGAAGAAGCCGCTGTCGTCGTCGGTCTCGCCGAGCGCCTTGATGGTGGGCAGAATGGTGGAACGGCCGCCGAGCAGATCGACGAATTCGGATCTGAGCACACGGGCCGAGCGCCGCGTCGGCACGAAGATCGTAACGCCCGCGAGCGGCAGGGGATCGGCCGCGTCGTAGCGGAAGTCCGGGGTCAGGCTACCGTCGCAGAGCTTTTCGGCGAGCGTCTTCAGGAAGGGGAGGCCAGGCGGGATGGTGAAGACGTTGGACCGACGGCCGCTCACGCTCATCCTCCCGGCTGATGGCGGCGGATCGCCGCCTCCGCTTCGCCGATCGCTTCGGGTGTGCCGACCGTCATCCAGTGGCCGTCGAGCAGGAGGCCGTACAGGCGTCCCTTCTCGGCCGCGCGGTCGAAGTAGATGTTGAGGTTGAAGGCGTCACCGGGCGCGTCGGCAAAGAGCCGGGAGTGAAGCGCGATCGCGCCGGCATAGACCACCGGGTTCGGCAGGCCTTCGGTGTACCGCGCCAGCCTGCCATCGTCGCCGAGCGAAAAGTCCTTCTTGCCATTGTGCCCGGTCGTGTCCTCGTCGCGCACGCACAGTAGCAGCATGTCCATGCGATCGGCGTCGAAAGCTGCAGCAAGCCGCGTCAGATTGCTCGGCACACCCGAGGGCTCGCCGACCCAGAAGAGGTCGGCATTCATCACCAGAACGGGACCTTCCGGCAAAAGTTTCAAGCCCTTGGCCAGGCCGCCGCCGGAGTTCATCAGCGCGTCGCGCTCGTCCGAGATCAGGATCTCCGGCGCGCTCCGCCGGCTGAGGTGCCCTTCCACCTGATCGGCAAAATGGTGCACGTTGACCGCGGCCCTGGTGACGCCGGCCTCTACCAGCAGGTCCAGCACATAGTCGATCATCGGTTTGCCGGCGATTTCCACGAGCGGCTTCGGCATGGTGTTGGTGATCGGGCGGAGCCGGGTGCCGAGGCCCGCGGCGAGCACCATCGCATTGCTGATCGACATTGCTTCTCTGTCAGTTCGCTGATTCGGAAACGAGGATTCCGGTCTTCATACACCAGTCGTGCAAGGGTTTCAGCGATTCATGTGAAAGCGCCGCCTGAAGATAGGCGAAAGTGCGCGGCATGTGTTTCATGTAGCCGGGCTTGCCGTCGCGCTGCATCAGCCGCACCCAGATGCCGACGAGCTTGCAGTTGCGCTGTGCCGACATCAGGTGCCAGTCGCGCAGGAACGTCGCCTCGTCAAAGCTGCCGCTCGCGCGTCGCTCCGTGAGGTAGGTTTCCATCATCCGGTTTGCGAGCGAAGGTGCGATGCTGACGCGCGCATCCTGCACCAACGACGCCACGTCATAGGCGATCGGACCAATCATTGCGTCCTGGAAATCGATGAGGCCGATCCGGTCCAGGCCCTGGCGTTCCCCACGCCAGATGATGTTCGGCGAATGGAAGTCGCGCAGCAGCAGGTTGGTCTCGGACGTCTGCAGCAGGTCGATCAGGCCGTCCCAGATTTCCGCATATTCGCGCTTTTCGTCGTCGCTTGCCGGCGCGCCGCGTTTCCACGGCAGATACCAGTCGGTCAATAGCCGGGTTTCGATCTTCATCGCTGTGCGGTCGAAATCCGGAATGCGGTGAATGATCGCTCGGTCGACGCTGATCTCGGTTGGCACCTGTTCTGTATGCAACTGTGCCAGCAGCCGTGCACTTTCGATGTAGCGCTCATCGATCGGCTGTCCGTCCGTATCGAGAACGCCGTCCGAGCCCAGATCTTCGATCAAGAGGATGCCCTGGTCGAGATCGCGGGCATAGATTTCAGGCGCTGCAAAGCCGCGGGCAATCAGCAACTGGTCGATGGCGACGAATGGAACGACGTCTTCGGCGATATGAGCGAGCTGCTGGTAGTATTTGCCGTCCTGCAGAATGGGTCCCGGCTTGTGTCGTGGAGAATCCATCAGAATCCGGCTAACGGAGCCGTCTGCCGGGTAAACGCGCTCATAGGCGCGGATCGAGGCGTCGCCGCTCAGGTGGCGGCGTCGCGCCCTTGGGTGATCGTTCCGGTCGAGGAAGTCTCGGATCGCGAGCGTGCGGGCAATGCGCTGCAGCTTTTCGTCCGGCCCCGCAATTTCGACGCGGCGCCCAGCGCCTTCATGGGTGATCGTCAGCGCGATGCGGCTGGCGGGAAGGGCGCCGTCAGCCCGTTCCGGCCATTCGACAAGGCAGATGCCTTGCGATAGCGCCTCGTCAAAACCGAGTTCGTCCAACTCGCTGGAATCGGCGAGCCGGTAGAGGTCGAAATGCGCGACGGGTATGCGCAGGTCGTAGCTTTGGACCAGCGTGAAGGTCGGGCTTGGCACTTCCAGCCCATCGTCATCGGCAATGGCTCGAAGGAAGGCGCGTGCCAGGGTCGACTTGCCGGCGCCGAGGTCACCCGAGAGCGCGACGCAGTCGCCGGGCCTCAGGGCCAGCGCCAGATCTTCGCCGAGCTCGATCGTTGCCGCCTCATCCGCTAGGAAGCGCTCGATCGCGGGCATCATTCAGCCGCGACGACAGTCGGCACGTCGGCCGAAGGAATGCGGCAGGTCACTTCGGTACCTTCGCCTTCCTTGCTGCGGATGGAGACGGTGCCATGATGCAGGCTGACGAAGCTCTCGACGATCGAAAGTCCGAGACCTGCGCCGCCACGCTGGCCGTAGCTCTCGAAGCGGTTGAAGACGGTGTCGAGCACGTCCTGCGGGATGCCTGGGCCGCTGTCCGAAACCGAGAAGATGAAGTCGCTGCCCTCGCGGCGGCACTTCAGGTCGATGGCGCTGCCATCCGGCGCGAAGTTGGCGGCATTGGTGAGCAGCTTGACGAAGATCTGCTTCAGCCGCTGCTGGTCGGCGATCATGCGGCCGAGATTGTCGGGGGCGGCAATCCTGAGGGTCACGCCGCTCTCCATCAGCCGGTCAGCCATCTGATGGGCGATATCGTCGAGGAAATCGGTGAGGCTGATGTCGGACATGTCGAGCTGGACGATACCGGCATCGACGGTCGCGAGATCCAGAATGTCGTTGACGATGGTCAGCAGCAACGACGACGAGGTGGCGATATGGTCGACATACTCCGCCTGCCGGTCGTTGAGATCGCCGAAGGCCGGGGTCTTCAGCAGATCGGCGAAACCGATGATGTTGGTGAGCGGCGAACGAAGCTCATAGGAGACGTGATGCACGAAGTCGTTCTTCAGGGCGTCCGCCTTGCGCAGCGCTTCGTTCTTTTCGGTGAGCGCGCGTTCGACCCGGACGCTGTCGGTGATGTTGACGAAGGTCAGCATCGTCTGCGCGTTCGGCAGCGGGATGACGGCGTAGTCGAGGATCAGCCCGGTTCGAAGCTCGAGGATGCCACGGCTGGAGGGCCGTTCGTCATCGAAGCTGGTGATGATGTGGGTGAATCGCTTCCAGCCGTCCGGCTGGTCGTAGGAGATGAGGCAGGCCTGCTCGATCGCCCGGATATGGGTGCCGGGCTTGGCTTCCGCCTCGCTGATGCCCCAGATCGCCCGGAACGCGGGGTTCGACAGGCGAATGCGGCCGTCGGGACCGAACACTGCCACACCTTCGGCCAGATGGTCGATGGTCTCGCCCTGGACCTGGACAAGCGTGTTGTAGCGCGTTTCGAGGTCGACTTTCTCGGTCAGGTTCTCGAATACCCAGGTGACGCCGCCCTGCGGGCGGGCGGTGGCAAAGACGCGCAGTGTCTGGCCGTTCGGCAGGTGCCAAAGGTCGCTCTGAGTATCGAGCGCCTGATAGACGGAAAGCGCGTTTGCCTTCCATTGTTTCCAATTGAGCTGTTCCGGCAATTGTCCGCCGGCGCGCAGCCGGTCGAGCACTTCGCCGTTGTCGGGCTTGCGCTCGAGGAAGCCGATATCGAGGTTCCACAGGCGCTGGAAGGCCTGGTTGTAAAACTGCAGGCGCTGACTGCCGTCGAAGATCGCGACGGGGGTCGCGAGATGATCGAGCGTTTCGGCGTGGCTCTTGAGCGTGCGGTTGAGTTCCTCGCGCACGGCTTCGATGCCGGATATGTCGACGGCAACACCGGCCGAACCGGCAGGGCTGCGGGCGTCGACGACGTCGAAGAAGGTGCGGTTGCCCCGAACGACAGTCGAGACCTTGTCGCGGAACGGCGTGTCGAAGGTCGAGACTGCGCGGATCTTTTCGCGCGCAACGGTCGCGAGCAGTTCGCGCCCTTCGTTGACGGCCGTCGCAACATCAGGTGCCTCGACGGCGTCGGCATAGGCTTCGTTGACCCAGGTGAGCGAGCCATCCGTGCCGCGCTGCCAGACCGGCAGGTCGATAGCGTCGAGAAGCGTGCGGAAGGAGACGAGCGCGGTGTTGAGCCGATCGTGCTCAAGTTTCAGCTCGGCGAGCTCTGCGCGCATGTTGTTGAGGGCGATGAAGCGCACGAAAGCGCGCCCGCCCGAGACCCGTCCCTGGGCCTCCAGCACTTCATTGCGCTGCGTTTCGAGCACCAGGTCGAAGCTGCGTGCCTGTGTGCGTAGCGCCTCGATCGCGTTTTCCAGCTCGCCGGCGGATTGCGCCTTGATCCAGCGTCCAAAGGCCAGGAACTCGCGGTCGTCCGCCGGGGCGCCGGTTTCAGCCGGCAACTGGCCGAGCAGTTCGGCCCGTTCAAGAAGCCCGTCCCAGACAACGATCCGGCGGTTCTTGTCGGCTACGAGCGCCTGGTAGCGCGAGAGACGCTGGTTGGCGTCCGACAGGTCGGAGCGCAATTCGCGGTTTTCGGCTTCGATGTTGCCGCGCTGGCGGATCAACCAGATCGCCGAGATCATGGCTGCGGAAACGACGCCGATGAGTACGGAGAAGGTGACGACTTCCGACGAGCCGAAGATATTGGCTTTCTGCGGTGCGACCTGGGCGAGTGCATCCGTTGCTGCAAAGAGAGCGGTGCCGGCCAGCAGGTGGCGCAGGAACTTCGGGGCCTTGCGGCGGGTGCCCGGAATAGCTGTTTGGTCTCTGTTCATGGCGCTGCCATCCCCGTCTGTCCAAAGGGTGCTGCTGGCCTTGTTGCGCCTTGCACAGTTCCACCGAGGCCCTGGTCAAGGGTCCGCGTCAGTTCCGCTTGCATCCCCGGTCTGTCTCCGTCTGTTTGCCGCTTATCCGACAAGACATCCCATCCGCGATGCCCAAGGTCCGCACCGGCATCACGAATCAATGGGTTAGAGCATACTTCCTAGTCGAATCGTCGGGAAGGGAGAGGCCCAAAAAAGCGGCCGCGCTCTCTTGTCAAGAACGCGGCCACAAGATGTTGTGGATTGCCCGGGTAACGATTAGTACCGGTAGTGCTCAGCCTTGAACGGGCCCTGCGTCTTCACGCCGATGTAGTCGGCCTGTTCTTCGGAAAGCTCGGTGAGTTTGGCGCCGAGCTTCTTCAGGTGCAGGCGAGCGACCTTTTCGTCGAGCGCCTTCGGCAGGACGTAGACTTCGTTCTTGTAGCTCGCGCCCTTGGTGAAGAGTTCGATCTGCGCCAGGACCTGGTTGGAGAACGAGGCCGACATGACGAAGGACGGGTGGCCGGTAGCGTTGCCGAGGTTCAGCAGGCGGCCTTCCGAGAGCAGGATCATGCGGTTGCCCTTCGGGAACTCGATCATGTCGACCTGCGGCTTGATGTTCGTCCATTTCAGGTTGCGCAGTGCC
>NZ_JAEPRP010000074.1:21292-33228 GCF_016652895.1 Ensifer sp. SSB1 | reverse complement strand
GCGGCGCGGGCGCTCGGCATGCCGGTCTCCACCGTCAGCCGCAAGGTCACGGCTTTGGAGGAACGGCTCGGCGTCACACTGATCCAGCGGACGACGCGCAAGCTCAGCCTCACGGCGCAGGGGCGCGCCTATCATGCGGAGTGCAGCGAACCGCTGAACCAGCTTCGCGACGCGGAACGGGTACTGAGCGAAGCGCAGAGAAAACCCGAGGGATTGCTGCGGGTCACCGTTCCCATGACCCTCGGGCAGCCTCCGTTCTTCGACTTCCTGTCCGCATTCCTGAAGAAGTACCCGGATATCGAGGTCGATCTGCTCGTCACCAATATGTTCATGGACCTCGTTGCCGAAAATATCGACGTGGCGGTGCGATTTGGCGAATTGCGCGATTCGTCGCTTGTCGCGCAGCGCATCGGCAGAAGCACCCACTTCCTTGTGGCGGCTCCTGGTTATCTTGACCAACAGGGCGTACCGTTGCAGCCCGAAGATCTACGCGGCCACCGCTGTGTGCTGGTCAATGCCCGCAGCAACGAAGCCGAATGGCACCTGGTCAAGGGTGCCGAATCGATCAGGCTTCCCGTGACCGGAGCGGTTTCTGTCCACGATATTCAATCGGCGAGCGCCATGACCGAACGCGGCCACGGCATCGGCCGGCTTCCGCCGATCTTCTGCGACAGCCTGCTGGCGAGCGGCAAGCTCGTGCGCGTGCTTCCGGGGTGGTCGGCACCGGATGTTTTCGTGCACGCGGTTTATCCGACCCGGCGGTTCCTGCCATCGCGCCTACAGGTGTTTCTGCAGGAGCTTAAGGCTTGGCGAGGGCCGGCATGGCAACCACTTCGGTGAGCGCGCTAGGCGATCTCTTCGTGCTTTTGCGCAAAGACGCTGAAACCGGCGCGGCGGTAGGTGTCTTGCGCCTTGGGGTGATCCCATTCGTCGGTGTGCAGCCAGACGCGGTTCGGTCTGCGGACCCACACGGCGCGTAGCGCGCTGTCGAGGAGGAACGGTCCAAGCTTTCTGCCATACGCCTCCGGTATAAGGCCGAAATGGGTGAGCTCGATATCCGGCGTGTCGACACGGTCAAACTCGCAGAGCCCGATCGCGCGACCATTCAAGCGGAGAATGTAAAAGCCCGCCGCGGGACTGCTGAGGAAGCCGCCGAGATCGGCTGCGGGCATGTGCAGCCGCTGATACCAGCGCAACGGTTCCCCGACGGCGCGATAGAGCGACAGAAACGCGGCGGCATCCGGACGTTCGGACGCGACCGCTGCATGCTCGATCGGCGGCGGAAGCGCTTCGCCCGCGGGCTGCGTGCGCATTTCCATGTAGGTCACGAGCAGCTCGACCATGCGTGCACCAGAGTAATGCGCCTGGCTGCGATCTCACGTTTTTGGCAGGGCATGGAGCGTTGCGCAAACATAAGTGGGAACGCCTGTCGGAACACGTAGGATCGCGCTCCACTGTAAGTGTCTGAAATTAATGGTGATCCCGCCGCGATTCGAACGCGGGACCCCCAGATTAGGAATCTGGTGCTCTATCCTGCTGAGCTACGGGACCACTTGGATAGCACCCATACAAAAGCGCGGCCTCTTCGCCAAGTGTTTTTGCGCATGGGCAGGCGGAAATGCAGGTGGCACCAAGCTTTGGCTGTCTTGACAGGCGGCGCGTTGGCGCCATCGCCCGGGCGTTTAAATCGATTACGAAACGGGGCTGGTCTTTCAGGTCTTTCGAATGCTAAGCAAGGCGGGCGTCGGCTTGAGGAGGCGGGCGCTCCCCTTTGAGACCTTCATCAGAGACCTGATCCACATATGTTCATCGGAATAGATTGGGGTGGCACGAAAATGGAAGTCATCGCGCTTGGCCGCGATGGCGAAATGCGCGCCCGTCATCGCGTCTCGACCCCGACCAACGGCTATGACGATTGCATTCGCGCCGTTCTCGATCTCGTTGCCGCGGCCGAACAGACGGCCGGCGAAAAGGGCTCGATCGGCATAGGCATTCCCGGTAGCCCCAATCCGCGCACCGGCATCGTGCGCAACTCCAACGCGGTGCTGATCAACGGCAAGCCGCTCGGGCGTGACCTCGAAACGGCGCTTGGCCGTCCGGTGCGGCTCGCCAACGACGCCAACTGCCTGGCGGTTTCAGAAGCGGTCGACGGCGCCGGCAAGGACGCCCATGTGGTGTTCGGCGTCATCGTCGGTACCGGCCATGGCGGCGGGCTGGCGATCGACAAGAAGGTCCATGCCGGCTACCAGGGCGTTGCTGCCGAGATCGGCCATTATCCGCTGCCCTGGATGACAAGGGACGAATATCCCGGACACAAGTGCTGGTGCGGCAAGCACGGCTGCCTCGACATGTATGCCTGCGGCACCGGCGTCGAGCTCGACTACCGGATCACCACGGGCGTCGCGCGGCGTGGCCGCGACATCATCGAAGCGAAGCGGGCTGGCGATCCGGTTGCGACGGGCGTCTACGAGCGTTTCGTCGACCGGCTGGCGCGGAGCCTGGCGCTCCTTACCAATATCGTCGACCCCGACGTCTACGTGCTTGGCGGCGGCATGTCGAATGTGGATGAGATCTATGACGACGTCCCGCCACGGGTGGTCAATTATCTCTTCGGCGATACGTTCGAAACGCCTGTTCGCAAGGCCCTGCATGGTGACAGCTCCGGCGTGCGCGGCGCAGCCTGGCTCTGGAAGGAATGACCCATGAATATCGACAAGGATCTGAGCCGCATCGCGCGGCAAGAACAGGAATTGCAGTTCGAGCGCTTTGATCTCGAAACGGCCTGGGAACTCGGCGCACTGCTGCGCAAGATGGCGGTCGAGCGCAAGCTCGGTGTCGTCATCGACATTACCCTCTTCTCGATGCAGGTGTTTTATGCCGCGCTTGAAGGGGCGACACCCGACAATCCGAACTGGGTGCGCCGCAAGCGCAACACGGTGTTCCGGCTGTTCAAGAGCAGCTATGCCACCGGCCGCGAGCTCGCGAAGGCGCAGACCAATCTGCAGGCGAAGCTCGGGCTATCGGATGCCGACTACGCTGCCCATGGCGGCAGCTTCCCTATCGTCGTCAAGGGCACGGGCTGCGTCGGTGCAGTCACGGTTTCCGGCCTGCCGCAGCGCGAGGACCACAACATGGTCGTCGAGGCGCTGGCGACCTTGCTCGGCAAGGATCACGACACGTTGAAGCTCGAGGGCTGATTGTTGGCAGGCGATATCTTTTCTCAGTCTCAGCGCCTGTCTCAATGGCTGGCCGACAAAGCCCTGCCGCTCTGGCGCGACAAGGGCGTCGATGCGGCCGGTGGTTTTGTCGAAACGATCGATATGGCCGGTGAGGCGACGCGCGCCAATCGGCGCGCGCGCGTACAGCCGCGGCAGGTCTATTGTTTTGCCGAAGCCGGCAGACGCGGCTGGTCCGGTGACTGGCGCGGTGCTGCCGAAGGCGGACTTTCCTATTTCGATCACGTCTTCAAGCAGCCGAGCGGCTTCTACGGCGCACTCGCCGATGCCGACGGCAATCTGCTCGAGCCGTCTTTCGATCTCTACAACCAGGCTTTCGCCCTGCTCGCCTTCGCCTATCTGGCCGAGGTCACGCCGGCGCGCAAGGCAGAGATGATCGAACGCAGCAACGATCTTCGGTCTCGGATCGAGGCGCATGTCAAGCATCCGGTCGCCGGTTTCGAGGAAGGCAATCCCCCACGCCTGCCGCTCTGTTCCAATCCGCACATGCATCTCTTCGAGGCGTGCCTCGCCAGCGAGGCCGTAGTCGGTTTCGATCAGGTCGCCTGGGCCAATCTCGCCGACGAGATTGCGGATCTGGCGATGGACCATTTCATCGACGCCGAGATCGGGGTGCTGCGCGAATTCTTCGACCACGACTGGGCGCCGATGGCCGGCGAGAAGGGCCGCATCGTCGAGCCCGGGCATCTCTTCGAATGGGCGTGGCTGCTGCTTCGCTGGGCGGAGCGTCGCGGCAGCGCCGAGGCGATCGTGAAAGCGCGGCGGCTCTTCGAAATCGGCGAAGCCCATGGCATCTGCGCGGATCGCAACGTCGCGATCATGACGCTTCTCGATGATTTCTCGGTGGCAGACCCGATTGCCCGGCTCTGGCCGCAGACCGAGTGGCTGAAGGCGGCAGTCCGCTTTGCGGCGCTTACCAATGGCACTGAGCGTGAGCGCTATCTCGCTTCGGCCGCGCGGGCGGCTGCAGCACTCCAGACGTTCCTGGAGACGCCCGTTGCTGGCCTCTGGCGCGACAAGCAGAAGGCCGATGGCAGCTTCGTTGACGAACCGGCGCCGGCGAGCAGCTTTTACCACATCCTCTGCGCCATCTACGAAACAGAGGATTGCCTGGCGCGGCTCTAAGATTGCCGTTCCGAATCAGGGGTGTGCTCGATGGCCCGTCGCAATTGCGGCGGGCCATTTTCTTTGATTTGTCGGGCAAATGTGATTATGTCATATGTTGACATAAAGATATCTTTATGTGATTGACTCGCTTATTGTTTGTCGTTTTCAGAACGGGAGATTTCCCATGTCCGCCATCGGCGCCCTTTTCGGTGACGTTTCCTCCAAGCCGGATGGCTCCGAGATCAAAGAGGCGCTCGCCCGCGCGGCGCGTGAGCGCATCCTGATCATGGATGGCGCGATGGGTACGGAGATCCAGCAGCTCGGCTTCATCGAGCAGCATTTCCGTGGCGACCGATTCGGCGGCTGCGCCTGTCACCAGCAGGGCAACAACGATCTTTTGACGCTGACGCAGCCGAAGGCGATCGAGGATATCCACTATGCCTATGCGATCGCCGGCGCCGACATCCTCGAGACCAACACCTTCTCCTCGACCCGGATCGCCCAGGCCGATTATGGCATGGAGGACATGGTCTATGAGCTCAACCGCGACGGCGCCCGGCTGGCGCGCCGCGCCGCCAAGCGCGCCGAGGCCGAGGACGGCCGTCGCCGCTTCGTTGCCGGCGCGCTCGGGCCGACGAACCGCACGGCGTCGATTTCGCCCGACGTCAACAATCCCGGTTATCGCGCCGTCACCTTCGACGATTTGCGCATCGCCTATGCCGAGCAGATCCGCGGGCTGATCGACGGCGGCGCCGACATCATCCTGATCGAGACGATCTTCGACACCCTGAACGCCAAGGCGGCGATCTTCGCGACCAAGGAAGTCTTTGCCGAGAAGGGCGTCGACCTGCCGGTCATGATCTCCGGCACGATCACTGACCTTTCGGGCCGCACGCTTTCCGGCCAGACGCCGACGGCGTTCTGGCATTCCGTGCGCCACGCCGAGCCCTTCACCATCGGGCTCAACTGCGCCCTCGGCGCCAGTGCCATGCGCGCCCACATCGATGAGCTCTCCGGTGTTGCCGATACCTTCGTCTGCGCCTATCCCAATGCCGGCCTGCCGAACGAGTTCGGCCAGTATGACGAGACGCCGGAGCAGATGGCGGCGCAGGTGGAAGCCTTTGCCCGCGACGGCCTGCTCAACATCGTCGGCGGCTGCTGCGGCTCGACGCCCGCGCATATCAGCGCGATTGCGAAAGCGGTTGCCAAGCACCCGCCGCGCGAAATCCCGAAGGTCGAGCCGCTGATGCGTCTATCCGGCCTGGAGCCGTTCACGCTCACCTCCGACATCCCATTCGTCAACGTCGGCGAGCGCACCAACGTCACCGGTTCGGCGAAGTTCCGCAAGCTGATCACCGCCGGCGACTATTCGGCCGCACTCGATGTCGCGCGCGATCAGGTGGCGAACGGCGCCCAGATCATCGACATCAACATGGACGAGGGCCTGATCGATTCGAAGCAGGCGATGGTCGAGTTCCTGAACCTCGTGGCCTCGGAGCCGGACATCGCCCGCGTCCCCGTGATGATCGATTCGTCGAAATGGGAGGTGATCGAGGCGGGCCTGAAATGCGTTCAGGGCAAGCCGCTGGTCAATTCCATTTCCATGAAGGAAGGCGAAGAAGCGTTCCTTCATCACGCGAGACTTTGCCGTGCCTACGGTGCTGCCGTGGTCATCATGGCCTTCGACGAAGTGGGCCAGGCCGACACCCAGGCACGCAAGGTCGAGATCTGCACGCGCGCCTACAAGCTCTTGACCGAACAGGCGGGCTTCCCGCCCGAGGACATCATCTTCGACCCGAACATCTTCGCGGTGGCGACAGGCATCGAGGAGCACAACAACTACGGCGTCGACTTCATCGAGGCGACGCGCGAGATCATCAAGACGCTGCCGCATGTGCATGTGTCGGGCGGCGTCTCCAACCTTTCCTTCTCCTTCCGCGGCAACGAGCCGGTGCGCGAGGCGATGCATGCTGTGTTCCTCTACCACGCCATCCAGGCGGGCATGGACATGGGCATCGTTAATGCCGGCCAGCTGGCCGTCTATGATGCGATCGATCCGGATCTGCGCGAGGCTTGCGAGGACGTGGTGCTCAACCGCCGCACCGATTCGACCGAGCGCATGCTGGAGATTGCCGAGCGCTATCGCGGCCAGGGCGGGGCTCAAGGGCGCGAGAAGGATCTCTCCTGGCGTGAGTGGTCGGTGGAGAAGCGTCTCGAACACGCGCTCGTCAACGGCATTACCGAGTACATCGAGGCCGATACCGAAGAAGCACGCCTGACCGCTGCGCGACCGCTGCACGTCATCGAAGGTCCGCTGATGGCCGGCATGAACGTCGTCGGCGATCTCTTCGGGTCCGGCAAGATGTTCCTGCCGCAGGTGGTCAAATCCGCGCGTGTGATGAAGCAGGCGGTGGCGGTGCTGTTGCCGCATATGGAAGCGGAAAAGCTTGCCAATGGTGGCGAGGCGCGCCAGAGCGCCGGCAAGATCCTGATGGCGACCGTCAAGGGCGACGTGCACGACATCGGCAAGAACATCGTCGGCGTCGTGCTTGCCTGCAACAATTACGAGATCATCGATCTCGGCGTCATGGTGCCCTCGGCTAAGATCCTCGAAGTGGCGCGCGAACAGAGGGTGGACATCATCGGCCTCTCCGGCCTCATCACCCCGTCGCTCGACGAGATGGTGCATGTCGCCTCGGAACTGGAACGCGAAGGTTTTGACGTGCCGCTTCTGATCGGCGGCGCGACGACCAGTCGCGTGCATACGGCGGTCAAGATCAACCCGCGCTACGACCGCGGCCAGACCGTCTATGTCACCGATGCCAGCCGTGCCGTCGGCGTCGTCTCCAGCCTGTTGTCGCCGGAGGCGCGCGACAATTACATGGAGACGGTGCGGGCGGAATATCGCAAGGTTGCCGACGCGCATGCGCGCAACGAGGCGGAAAAGCGCCGGCTGCCGCTGTCGCAGGCGCGCGCCAACCAGCACAAGATCGACTGGTCCGGCTATAGGGCGAAGGCGCCGTCCTTCCTCGGCACGCGCGTATTCGACACCTGGGACCTGGCAGAACTCGCCCGCTATATCGACTGGACGCCATTCTTCCAGACCTGGGAGTTGAAGGGTGTCTATCCGAAGATCCTGGACGACGAGGCGCAAGGGGCTGCGGCCCGACAGCTGTTCGATGATGCGCAGTCGATGCTCAAGAAGATCATCGAGGAAAAGTGGTTTGCGCCGAAGGCCGTTGTCGGCTTCTGGCCGGCGGGCACGGTCGGCGATGACATCCGGCTTTTCACCGGCGAAGATCGGACTTCGCCGCTCGCGACCTTCTTTACGCTACGCCAGCAGCTCAGCAAGCGCGATGGTCGCCCCAACGTGGCGCTGTCCGATTTCGTCGCGCCGGCCGAGAGTGGCTCCAACGACTATGTCGGCGGTTTCGTCGTGACGGCCGGTATCGAGGAAGTGGCGATCGCCGAGCGTTTCGAACGCGCCAACGACGACTACTCCTCGATCATGGTCAAGGCGCTGGCCGACCGCTTCGCCGAAGCCTTCGCCGAGCGCATGCATGAGCACGTGCGACGGGAGCTCTGGGGTTACGCGGCCGATGAGACCTTCACGCCTCAGCAGCTGATCGGCGAGCCCTATGCCGGCATCCGTCCGGCGCCGGGCTATCCGGCCCAACCCGACCATACCGAGAAGGCGACGCTCTTCCGGCTGCTCCATGCCGAGGCGGCAATCGGCGTCAGCCTGACGGAGAGCTATGCCATGTGGCCGGGCTCGTCGGTGTCTGGCCTCTATATCGGCCACCCCGAGGCCTACTACTTCGGTGTCGCCAAGGTCGAACGCGATCAGGTTGAGGATTACGCCGAACGCAAGCGCATGCCGGTGCGTGAGGTCGAGCGCTGGCTGTCGCCGATCCTCAACTATGTGCCGATGCCGGAGACCGAAGCAGCAGAGTAACGTTGCGATAGGGAATGATGGCGAGTCGAATCCGGCCCGTCATTGCCGGCGCTGCGTGTCGCGTTCGGTCTCATCATCCAGTGCAGCAAGGAAGGCCGTGAGTGCGGCATTGAAGCGGTCCGGCCGCTGCAGCGGTGCGAAGTGGCTGACGCCATCAAGCAGGATGAATGCGGCGCCAGGAATGCTGCGGGCGAGATAATCCGCGTGCTCGCGTTTGATGAATTCGTCGTTTTCGCTCTGGACGATTGCGACCGGCACGCGGATCCTGCCGAGGTCTTCGGCCGTGTAATTCGGCTCGGTCTTTTGCATCGCGCTGACGGCATCGACGAAAGCGCCGAAAACATCGGGCGTTGCCGATAATGCTCTGTAGTCGGCGGAATGCCGTCCGAAGCAACGGTCGAGCACCCGACTGGGCTCGATCTCCCTCGTTCCGCTCGGGTCCATGTTGCAGGCGAAGAAGAACACGCCGCTTACGCGTTCCGGTGCCATCGATGCAAGAACGAGCGCGATGCAGGCGCCATCGCTCCAGCCGGCAAAGGCTGCGTTTTGAATTTCCAGTCTGTCCACGACCGCGAGCACGTCCGACGCCATGAGTTCATAGGTGTAGGGCTTTGCATCGCGGGTGCTGCGGCCGTGTCCGCGGCTGTCGATCAGGATGACGCGGTGGCCCGTCTCAAGCAGTGCCGGGACCTGAAAGCCCCAGTTGCCGCTGTGACCGAGGCCGCCATGCAACAGGATGACCGGCGTGCCCGATCCGTAGGCAGCACACCAGATGCGCGCGCCGTTATGCTCGACGTGCCCCTCGACGGTTGCTGCGGGCAGGGGCGTTGCGCCATGCTCGGCGAAAGCCGCGAGGTCGTCATCCCGGAACTCCATGCAGGCGACCTCCGCAGCCTGTTTCGTGATGCGGGAAGCCTAGTTCACAGGTTGTGGCTCGGGAAAATGCCAGGATCCATCGAGGATTTCCTTGCGGGGTCGGTAGAGCCGCACCGTGTAGTTCCAGCCGTCGACCACGGGCAGGCAATTGGCGATCTTGCCGTCGCATCCGCCGAACTGGATCGAGACGCTGCCGTCCTCACCCTTCTTGGCGGTGATGTTGTTGATCGCATAGGCGTTGTAGGGGTTCTTCTCGTAGAAGCCTTGCGCGTCGTAGACGCTGACTGACCAGAAGGCATCGACCGGCACGTCCTTGACATCGAGCTTGTAGGTCGTCTTGCCGTCGTTCTTGGCCGGTGTGACGTTCAGATAGGTCGCGTCCTTGTCCGGATTGCCGCCCCATCCGGTCGCGGTGCCGATCAGGTGGCGAACAGGATCGACCTCCTGTTTGGTGCCGAAGGCCTTCTTGAAGTCCGGTATCGTGGAACCAAGCACCAGCAGCGCCTCGCGCACGGTCTTCTGACTGGCCGGATCCCAGGCCGGGATCTCGAACTTACCCTCAGCCTTCTGGCTGACCTTGATTGCGTCCTGCAGCGCATGCACCGCGGCGATATCCTTCGGGTCGGCTGGATCGACGAGGGTACGGATGCCGACGACGACGTATCGGGTTCCTACTTTTTCCTTGGTCAGCGTCGTTTCACCGGCGCCGTAGACGACTTCGGGTACATAGTGATCCTCGCTGATCACCTGCATCGACATGAAGCGCTTTCCCGCGTCCGGCATGGTGATGGTAACCGGACCGGCATCGAGATCGAACACGGCGGATGAATAGAGCGTGTCGCGGTTGAGGCGGATGACGGTCTGATTGTCGATCGAAGCCGGTTCGCGGCGGTGCAGGAATTTGCCGAAGGCGCCGTCCTTGACCATGCTGGCCGCATACATGTCGCTCTCGGCGCGAATGAAGTTGTCGACACCGACGGTCACGGGGTCGGCGGCACTCGAATGTGCGGCGCCGGCAATTACCAATGCACCAGCCATGAAGAAAGAACGGGAATGCAACATCTTCGGGGTTCCTTTTGATCAATTGGCGCGCTGCATCGGCGGCGCTTTCCATTTGCCGTCCAATGCGTCCGGCTTAGGCCAATAGAGCCGCATGGCCGTGAAGAATGGGCCGCTCGGTGCCGGCAGCCAGTTGGCTTCCTTCTCGGCGCCCGGCGACTCGTGCTGGATGTAGAGCGTCACACCGCCGTCGGCGTCCTTGTTCAGATTCGCAACCATCGGCGAATTGATCAGGTAGCGGTTGAGCGGATTGGCGTAGAGCAGGCTCTGCGGCAGTTCGTAGAGCGTCAGCGACCAGAAGGCGTTGACCGGGGGCAGCATGCCCGGTTCGAAGCGCAGCGTGTACTTGTTTTCACCCGAGAGCGGCGTCTTGTCGTCGCTGGTGAAATAGGCGGGATAGATGGCCTCGTCCTTGGAGTTGCCGTAGATGCCGAGCACGGCGCCAGACATGCGGTCGAGATAGCGACCGTTCAGATACTCGCGCGTGCCGAAGCTGTCGGCGCTCGTTCGCTTCCCGGTATCGAGTTCGGTTTCCTTGAATTCCTTGAAGGCGGCCCAGGCGTCGGCGATGCCGCCTTCGATCGCCTGCTGCATGTCCGGAGAGAAGGTGTTGAAGTCGAAGCTCTTGCCGCCACCGACATTGATCTTCGCGAAGCGCTCCATCAGGCCGGTTTCGGATGGATTCGTCGGACAAAAACCGAGCACGAAATTGACGATCTTGAAGAAGTCGGGCGAGGTTTTTTCCTCTTCCGCGCTGAGCGGCTTGACGAAATCGACGGTCGCGGCCGGCGCCGGTGCCGGGTGGCCAAGGAAGGTCGACAGCGGCTCGACCTTGTAGCCGGCCTGGATCTTCCTGACGTTCTCGATGTCGGTAGGATTGAACATTTGCGTGCGGTAAAGCACGAAGGCGAATTCGGTTTCCGCGCGGATCACCGCCTTTACTCCGGGCGGCGTTTCGCCTTTCCAGCCCGGTCCTGCCAGCAGGAAGCTGCCGGCCTCGTTGCCGGTGGTGCGACTGCCGACATAGGCAAAGTTGAACGTGTACATGTCGATGAACTGGAGCGAGTAGTAACGCTCCTTCTCGATCGCCGGCACCGTCAATACCAGCGGCTCGGCACGCAGGTCTGCACCCAGGAAGGAGTAAGGCGTGTCGGAGTTCGGAGTCTGGATCGCCTTGTCCTCGGGCGTATAGACCCGCGCGGTGTTGTTGAGTGTGTTCCAGCCGCTCTTGAACTCCGGATTGCCGCGATCGACGAAATAGGAATGCTGGATGCGGTAATTGTCGACCAGCGGGAAGCCGTAGATATAGGCGTCCTTGGCGATGGCGCGGGCCTCGTCTGCGGAGACGCCGATATCGGCAGCGGTCGCGCTTTTCATCTGGAGTGCGGGCAGTGCCGTTGCGAGAGCGCCGAGCACCAGCAGAGACCGTCGTTTGAGCATGGCAGATTCCTTCGGATGATCGGCGGCAATCGTGCCAGTTCGGCTGGGTACCGCAAGTACGTAACGGTTACGCCAGCGAAGCGTCTCGCTCTGCGCGCCGATGGCGCCGCTCGTCAAGCTGCGGTAACATTGTCATTGGAGTACATCGTACGTAGAGAGCTCGTCGATGGAGCGCCGCCTCGCTGCCGTCCTGATTGCGGACGTCGTCGGTTACAGCCGCTTGAGCCGGCTGGACGAGGAAGGGACGCGCCTTAGATTCCACT
>NZ_JAEPRP010000074.1:0-21282 GCF_016652895.1 Ensifer sp. SSB1 | reverse complement strand
CTCTGACCTTTCCAATATCCTGGAGCCGCTCTTTCACGAACATCACGGTCGCCTGGTGAAAACGATGGGCGATGGCCTGCTCGTCGAATTCCGCAGCGTCGTCGACGCGGCGCTATGCGCGATCGACATCCAGAAGCGCAAGGCAACGGTGGAGGACGAGAAGGGCCCGGACAGCGAAAGGCTGGATTTCCGCATCGGCATAAACCTGGGTGACATCATCGTCGAGGGCGACGACATTCACGGCGACGGGGTCAATATCGCCGATCGCGTGCAGGGGCTGGCGCAGCCGGGCGGCATTGCGATCTCCGGTACGGCCTATGACCAGATCAGCTCCAGGCTGAAGGTGGGCTTTGCATCGTTGGGGCAGCAGACGGTCAAGGGTATCGCCGAGCCGATCCGTGTCTACCGCGTGCTTCTCGCCCCAGAAGCCGCGGGCAAGACGATCGCCGAGAAGGGAGCGCCGACCGCTGCCCGGCTGAAGGGTGTGGGGATCGGCTTGCTCGCGCTGGTCCTGCTGGCCGTGGTCGCCTGGTGGCAGCCCTGGATGCTGATCTCGTCGATAGGCCCAGCGCAGCGCTTCGCCTATCCCCTGCCGGACCAGCCTTCCGTTGCGGTGCTGCCCTTCATCAATGTCAGTGGCGACAGCGACCACGATCACCTGGCCGAAGGGCTGACGGACGATCTCATCACCGAACTGTCCAAGGTCTCCGGCCTGTTCGTCATCGCCCGCCATTCGGTGTTTGCGCTGAAGGGCAACGCCACCAGGATCCAGGACGTGGCGGCCGAACTGGGCGTGCACTACGTGCTGGAGGGCACGCTGCAGCGTGCCGACCAACGACTGCGGATCAACGTCAAGCTGATCGACGCGGTGAGCGGACTTTCGCTTTGGGCCGAGCGCTACGACCGGCAATATGCCGACCTCTTCGCCGTCCAGGACGATGTCATCGGCAAGATCATTGCCGCGCTCGAAGTCAAGCTCAGCGAGGGTGAGCGCGACCAGTTGGCGCGCATTCCAACCGACAATCTGGAAGCCTACGACAACTACATGCGTGCCGAGCAGCAGGGTCTCATCTGGCGCGACGTCGACACCTACCGCCAGACGCTGTCCTTCTATCAGCGGGCGATCGACCTCGACCCGGATTTCGCCGATGCCCACGCCGGCATTGCCCGCGTCGCGGTCGACGTCTGGCGCAACGACTACAACTATCTCTGGTCGGCGGCCGTGGCGCGCAAGATTGCTTATGATGCAGCGGGTCAGGCGCTGAAGCTCGACGCCAACAACGCCCGCGCCCATACCGTGCTGGCGTTGCTACAGCTGGTCGACGGGCGTGCGACGGAGGCGAAGGAATCCGCGCTCAGGGCTGTTTCCGCACAGCCCAACGATGCCGAGGCGCTGGCCAACCTGGCGCTGGTGCTTGTCCAGACCGGCGAACACGAGCAGGCGATCGAGGATATCGACCGGGCCTTGAGGCTCGACCCGTCACCATCCTCCAGCCTGCAGCTACTTGCCGGCATCGTCTACTACACGGCGCGCCGCCTGGAACGCGCCATCCCACTGATCGAGACGGCTGGAAAATCGCTTCCGAAGGCAGAAGCCGTGCGGGAATATCTGGCCTCGGCCTATGCACAGCGCGGCGATCAACAGAGTGCGGCGGCGGAAGCGGCAGAACTCCTGAAGCTCTTTCCCGACACCAACCTCACCTATTACGGCTATCTCTACGACTACTGGCGCGAAGAGGATCTCTACCGCCATCTCTTTGGCCTGCGCGTTGCGGGTATCCCGGAATGGCCCTTCGGCTTCGTCGGTGCGCCCAGCGATCGGCTTGGGCCGGCTGAACTGCAGCAACTGACCGTCGACAAGACTTGGGTGGGCGTGCACAAGAACGGCACGAGCTTCGCGCAGTTCTTCGACAAGGCGGGCAATACCGCCTATCGCACCAGCAATACGAACATCACCGGCCGCGTCGAAGTGAAGGGCAACCAGCTTTGCGAAAAATACGACGGGTACTTCCTCGACCGCATGGTCTGCGGCTACGTCTATCGCAATACGGCCAAGGGTGAGCGCACCGCCGACTACATCAACGTGACACCGCAGGCGCTGAAGTTCTTCTCGGTCGAGAAATGAGGGCGGTCATCCGGCCACGCTTAAGTGGATCGATTTCAGGGCGAGGGTTTCGTCCAGTTGATCGACGCCTTTTCCGTGAGCAGCGTCTGCTCGACCTCGGACCAATGCTTGCGCGAATCGACCACCTTGTTCGGGTTCTTCACGAGACCGTCGGCAGCGCCCGGATCGTAGCTCAGATAAAGCTTGTCCTCGATGATGCGCCAGGCCTTCGGGTCGATGTTGGTCGTCACCGTGCCGAAGGAAACGCCATCGGCGCAATAGCCGCCATATTGCGGCGCGTAGCGGGTCGGTTCCTTGATGAACTGATCGCGGTGTTCGGCACTGGCGAACTGCCAGGTGGCGCCGAGCCAGCGGTAGGTGAATTCGGGCGATCCTTCAACCGCCTTGTTCTCGGTGAAATAGGCGACAGGATCATAACCCTTGATCGCCACGTCGCCGAAGTAGCCGGTGTTCACGGGCTCTTCCGCCCGTGCCGGGCCGGCGAATGCAAACAGCGCCGCTGTCGCCGCGATCGCGCCCGTTATCGGATATCCAGACATGTCGTGCCCTCCGTTTCCGGATGTTACTGTCGTTTGGTGCATTCGCCGTACAGCCATTCACCGACGAGGTCGGCTTTCTGGCAGGTGGCCCCGGCCTTCAGGAGAAGCTCGGCCGCTGGCCAGTGCGAGCGCCATCCTGCTTGCGTCAATGGTGTGTAGCCATTGCGCTCCTTGGCTTCGATGTCGGCCTTGTTGGCGAGCAGGAAGGCGACCACCTCGGCATGGCCCTCTTCGGCTGCCGCATGCAGCGGTGACATCTTGTAGAAGTTGGAGACGTCGTTGACCGCAGCGCCCTTGGCGACGAGCAGTTTGACGGTTTCGAGATTGCCGCCATAGGCAGCCGCATGCAGGGCCGTCAGGCCGCCCTTGTTGCGAATCTCGATGTCGCCGCCGCGGTCGATGAGAAGAGCGACCACCTCGGTGCGTCCTTTGAGAGCGGCGATCAACAGCGCCGGCTCACCGGCCGCATCGGGCTCGGCTATACTGCTTCCCTGGTCGAGCAAGGTTTTGACGCGTCCAACGTCACCGTCCCGTGCCGCGTCGTGCAACGGACCCGCCATCGCCGCCGCGGTAAATGACGCCACCGCGGCGAGCGCAGCAATGAGAGATTTCATCGCCCAACCTCCGCCCCAGCTTCGGTCTCGCTCAATTGGAAAGGGCGAAAATACCACAGAGCGAGGGGTGGAAACAGGCTTACGGCGGTACGGCCCCTACTCCTTTCGGGCGAGGTTTGCGGCGATGGGGCCTGTCAGGCGGCAACCTGCATCAGGTCGAGCATGCGATCGATCGCGCTCGGAATCGGAGCGATGATCGGCGTCGAAAACAGCGGCTGGAGCTGTTCGGCCGCTTGGCCGAGCGGGCCGCCGCCGATGATGACGGCTTCGGCGCCATCCTGTTCGACGCATTGGCGGACGGCGTCGGCGAGGGCCTCCAGCAGCCGCTCCGGGTGGGCGGAGAGCGCAAGCGGATCGCCCGAGGTGCAGCGGATGCCGGTGTACTGGTTCCAGACGCCGAGGTCGCGGGCGCGGTCGTCGATCGCCTGGATCAGTTCTGGCGTCGTGGTGGCGACGCCGAACTTGCGGCCACCCTGTGAGGCCTCGATCATCGAGGCCTCACAGATACCGATCACGGGGATCGCGAGACGGTGCTTGAGGGCGGCAAGGCCGGGATCGCCGAAGGCGCTGACGACGATGCCGAGGCATCCGGTCTCATGCTTTTCGCCGATCTCGACGACCTCGGCAGCGGCTGCATACAGTTGCTCGGGGGTCACGATCATCGGTGGGTTCCGCATGGCCGTGGCGACTGCCACGGCCATGCGTCCTGATGCAGCTTTGCGTGCGATGGCGACCATCATGTCGCTGGTGGCATGCGAGCTGTTCGGGTTGATCAGAAGGATATGTGAGCTCACGTTCTCAGTTCCGCGCCGACTTTGATTTCAGAGGTGTCAGCTTTTGCAAGGTCGGCACCTGCAGGCTGGGTCAGATCCTCCATCGACATGCCGTAGGTCTCGGGCCCGAGCTGGATGCAGAAGGCGAAGACCGCATACATGCTGGCGGCGAGACCGAAGACACCGACCATGCCGTAGACGTCGAAGAGCGCGCCGGCGATGGTGGGGATGAAGGAACCCGCGGCCGAACCGGTTGCCAGGATCAGCGCCACGCCGAAGGCGCGGATGCGGGTGGGGAAGAGTTCAGGCGCATAGATCCAGATCGACGTGTTGAGCAGCAGCACGAAGAACTGGAAGATCGCTCCGAACATCAGGACGAGGTAGATGTTCGTGCCGAGATAGGCGATCGAGACCGCGGCAAGGCAGGCGAAGACGGCACCGAGCGTCAGCACCTTCTTGCGCGGGAAGTAATAGCCGAACATCGAGGCGGCGATGGCGCCGAGCACGCTGCCGCTCTGGATGATCATGCTGTAGAGCAGGCTGCCCTGGAGCGTGTAGCCCATGGAGACGAAGATGATCGGCATCAGGGTCAGCACCGAAAGCTGGGCGCCGTAGCTCATCAGGATGGCGATGGCGACCGGGATGGTGCGGCCGAGATAGGGTGCGCGGAAGAGTTCCTTCCAGTCGCTCTTGACCGGTTCCTCGTCCTTCAGGTGGTCCTTGGTCAGGTATTCCTGGACCTTGAGGTTGCGCGGCCGCAGCGAGCCGGAGGCAAGGATCGAAAGCACCTTGTTGGCCTCGTCGATCTTGCCCTGAGACGCCAGGAAGCGGGGCGTTTCCGGCACGAAGCGGCGGTAGAAGACGACGAGCAGGGCCGGCAGTGCAAGTGCGGCGAAGAGCCAGCGCCAGCTGTTTTCACCCGGGAAGAGGGTGAAGATCATCAGGCCGAAGGCCGGCGCCAGGAAGTTGCCGAAGCCGCCGGCGCCCACATTGACGAGGCCTGCCGCCGTGCCGCGGAATTTCGGCGAGCAGAATTCCGACAGCATGGTCACCGCCGTCGAGATTTCGCCGCCGACGCCGAAGCCGACGATGGCGCGGGCGAAGCAGAGGGTGGCGAAGTTCGGCGCCATGGCGCAGGCGGCCGAGCCGATGGTGAAGAGCAGGAGGTTGATGGTCAGCATCACGCGGCGGCCGTAGCGGTCGCCTAGGATGCCGGAGAGAAGCCGGCCGAGCGCGGCGCTGCCGAAGGTGATGGTGTTGAGGAAGCCGATGTCGGTTCCGGTCAGGCCCCAATGTTCCTTCAGGATCGGGCCGGCAACGCCGATGGTGTTCTGCTCGAAGCTGTCGAACAGGCAGCCGATGAGCACGAGGGCGAGGATCTGCTTGTGGGCGCCGGTGACGCCGATTTTGGTGAAGGCTGATTCCAACTGTCTGATGACCGGCGATGACCTGCCGGACGGCACCATATTTTCCGCTGCCATGGTTCGTTCCCCTTTATGGCTTAACAACGTGAAAACTTAGTTTCATGAAATCTACATTACGAAACCGTGGTTTCATAGAAGATTCTGTGACGCGCTGCGAAAGGACGAAGCCGTTCGGTCGCATGGTTCATGGAATGCAGATTTCGTGCCATATCGTGAGAAACCGAGGTTTCTCATTTGGTATCAAAAGCTTCGCGGAAACAGATCGCCAGCGAGGGGACTGAAACTCAGGTTTCGCTTGCTTGAAAAATATTCTGGTGTTTCAGGCAAATGCCCAATCTGCGCTCACAATTCCTCGAGCGCATCGTTGATGGCTTCGATGCCGCGGAGGCGATTTCGGCCGGACGTTCCGGCGATTTCAATGCATCGGGTGGTGAGCAGATGACAGAGCGCCATGACCGAGACGTGGTTGAACAGCGGCCCCGGCGCCAGCGTCTGACAGCGGAAGTGCCATTCCGCCTGGTTGAGGAAGGGCACGCCCTCGTCAGTGATGTAGAGCAGGTGCGCGCCTGACTTTTCGAGTTGCGCCAGGATGGGCTCCATCAGGGAGACGCGCCGGCGCAGGCCGAAGAGGATGACGACGTCGCTGCTGTTGATGCTGACGAGATGTTCGCCGAGTGTCTGACCGCCGCCCGGGATGGCCGCGATGTTCTCGATCACCTGGGTCATCTGCCATTGCAGATAGGTGGCGAAGGAATGACTGGCGCGGAAGCCGATGACCCAGACCTTGCGGGCGCCGAGAATGGCGGTTGCCGCCGCCGTCACCTGGGTTTCGGATATGGCGAGAAAGGTCGCCTCGATGTTGGCGACGCCTTGCGCCACGTGCGAGGTGAGCGACTGCTCGCCGCCGCTGTCGGTGGCGGTTGCGAGGAACAGACGCGAGCCTGTCTGTTTGTCGGCGCGGGCATGCCGGCGTGCTTCCTCGTAATTGTCGTAGCCGAGCCGCTGGATGAAGCGGGAGACCGTCGCCTTCGACACGTGGGCGAGGGCCGCCAGCTCCTGCGCCGAATAGCTCGCGACCTCACCGGGAAAATCGCAGAGGAAGTCCCCCAGCCGCCGCTCGGCCGGATGCAATTCCGGCAGCACCTGGCGGACGCGGGTAAGGAAGGAACGTTCTTTTGGGCTCATGCGATGTCCATGAAACTGGCGTTTCACGGCAATCTCTGATTTTCGCGGGGATATTGCAAGCGAGGCGGCGAATGCCGCCTCGCTTTCAACTGCTACCGGGCGAGCGGGCCGCGCGCGTCAGTATTTCGACGGTACGTAGAGTTCCGGTGGCAGCACCTTGCGCTCGTAGTCCGGGATGAAGACGCGTTCCGGCAGGGAGATTTCCTCGTGCGGCACGTCCTCATAGGGGAACTGCGTCAGGAGATGATCGATGCAGTTCAGCCGGGCACGCTTCTTGTCGTTGCCTTCGACGATATGCCAGGGCGCTTCCGGGATGTTGGTGCGAGCGAAGGTCTCTTCCTTGGCCTTGGTGTAACCTTCCCAGCGTACCCGCGACTGCAGGTCCATCGGCGAAAGCTTCCATTGCTTCAAGGGGTCGTGAATGCGCACGAGGAAGCGCATCTGCTGTTCTTCGTCAGTGATCGAGAACCAGTACTTGACCAGCCGGATGCCGGAGCGAACGAGCATGCGCTCGAATTCCGGAACGTCGTCGAAGAACTGCTCGACCTGGTTCTCGGTGGCAAAGCCCATGACGCGCTCGACGCCGGAGCGGTTGTACCAGGAGCGGTCGAACAGCACGATTTCGCCGCCGGCCGGCAAATGCGGCACGTAGCGCTGGAAATACCATTGCGTCTTTTCGCGGTCGGACGGTGCCGGCAGTGCGACGACCCGCACGACGCGCGGGTTGAGCCTCTGGGTGATGCGCTTGATGACGCCGCCCTTGCCAGCGGAATCGCGTCCCTCGAAGATCACCACCACCTTTTCCTTGTGGTAGACCACCCAGTCCTGAAGCTTGATCAGCTCCGACTGCAGCCGCAGCAGCGAGCGAAAGTAATCGATGCGCGGGATCGATGGCGGGTGGTTCTTGCGATAGATCTTGCGGATCTCTTCCGACAGCGCCGGCTCGGAGAGTTCGAGCTCATAGTCCTCGTCCAGCGTATCGGCCAGTTCCGCTTCCAGCCAGTCCTGCGTTTCGATCTCGTCGTTCGACCTGTTCATCTGAGCCTCCGGATTGCCCGTGTTCCACGACAACCTTGCATGATGCCATCGTTAGTCGGCTTATTTCACAACCGCATGAAGGGAATTTGACGCGGGTTCGTCTGCGCCCTGATCGGCCCTATTCCTTGAGGTACCAGCCCCAGGGTTCGTCGGCGTCGAAGCTGGTGATCTGCTTGGTTTCCAGATAGTTCGAAAGACCCCAGCGGCCGAGTTCGCGGCCGATGCCCGATTGCTTGTAGCCACCCCAGGGCGCCTCGGTGAAGGTCGGCTGCGAGCAGTTGATCCAGACGATGCCGGCGCGAAAGGCCCGGGCGACGCGCTCGCAGCGCTCGCGATCGGCCGACATGACGGCCGCGGCAAGGCCGAAGCGGCTGTCATTGGCCATGCGGATCGCGTCTGCCTCCTCGCGGAAGGGCTTGACGCAGACGACCGGGCCGAAGATCTCCTCGCGCCAGACGAAGCTGTCCTCGCGCATGTCGGTGAGCACGGTCGGTTCGAGGAAGTAGCCGCTGTTGAGGCCGGCCGGGCGCCCCCCGCCGGCGGCGACCGTGGCACCGTCCTGCCGGGCGCGGTCGATGGCACCCAGCACCTTGTCATATTGGCCACGGGAGACGATCGGCCCGAGCAGCGTGCCGTCCTCCAGGCCAGGGCCGATCTTGATTTTCGCGGCCTCTTCGCAAAGACGCCTGACGACGGTTTCGTAGATCCCCTCTTCGACGAGCACCCGCGAAGTCGCCGAGCAGACCTGGCCCTGGTTCCAGAAAATGCCGAACATGATCCATTCGACCGCCTTGTCGATGTCGCTGTCGGCGAAGACGACGAAGGGCGATTTGCCGCCGAGTTCGAGGCTGACATTCTTGATGTCCTGGGCGCCGGCCATCATCACCTTGCGGCCGGTGACGACAGAGCCGGTAAAGGCAAGCTTGTCGACCAGCGGATGTTCGGTGAGCGGCTGGCCGGCATCCGCGCCGGTGCCGGTGACGATGTTGAGCACGCCGGGCGGCAGGTCGATCTCCTCGGCGATGACACCGAGTTCCAGTGCCGTCAGCGGCGTCAGCTCGGAAGGCTTGAGCACGATGGTGCAGCCCGCAGCAAGCGCCGGCGCCACCTTCCAGGAGACCATCAGCAGCGGGTAGTTCCACGGCGTGATGGCGCCAACGACGCCAAGCGGTTCGCGCACGGCGCGCGCGGTGAAGCGGCTGTCGCCGACGGCGATCGTCTCTTCCGGATTGGCGTCCAGTTCCTCGGCGAGGCCGGCATAGAAACGAAAGCAGCCGGCGGCATCGTCGATGTCCCAGAGCGCCTCCGGCAGCGGCTTGCCATTGTCGGCGACTTCGAGTCGCGCCAGCGAGTGGCGCTTTTCCTCGATCTTGGCGGCGATCGCCCGGAGATAGACCGCACGCTCGGCGCCTGACAGTTTCGGCCAGGAGCCGCTGTCGAAGGCGATGCGGGCGGCCTTTGCGGCCCTGTCCACGTCTTCATACGTTGCGGCCGGCGCGCGGTGGATGACCTCCTCCGTCGCCGGGTCGATCACCTCAAGCGTGCCGCCGCGCCGCGGTTTTTCCCATTTGCCACCAATGAACAGCCGATCCTGCATACCACACCCCTTTTTACCCGGAGCGAGTATGGCTAGTCGGTGCGAAACGCGCCAGCCGCAAGTTACGGCTGGCGTTGATCTTTTTGCCGCGGGGACGTCGCTTCAGCGGCCGGTCGTTCGCCTGCGCCACGCGAGGAAGGGCAGAACCGGCAGCACGGCGCAGGCGCTGGCAAACAGCCAGAACTGCCCGAGGGACAGGAGATTGCTGGTATACAAGGCACCAGAGACGATGCCGGCGATCAAGCAGGCATCCATCAGTGGCAAGCTGATGGCGTAAAGTACCGTCTGGCGCTCCAGAGGCAGGCAGCGTTGCACGAGGGTAAAGTACGTGGCGAAGGCGATCATCTCCGGTATGCCGCCGACGATCAGCAGTGCGCTGGCCGCCAGGTAGTCGGGCGCAAAAATCAGCGCGAAGGTCGAAACGCCTTCGAGCAGGCTGGAGACGAGATAGGCACGAAGCAGCGTCCGCGTACTGGTCAAAACCCTTGCGAACCGGTGTGAGACGACGGCGCCAATCAGGGCGCCGGCACCCTGTGCCGCCAGAAGCAAGGTCCACATCTCCGGGCCGAGATGAAACTGGTCACGATTGAGCCAGAACAGGAACGGCTGCAGCGCACCGAGCGAAGCCATGTAGCCGAAGGCCGGGAGCAGCAAGGTCCAGAGCACGGGGTTCTCGCGGAAAATCGCAATGGTTTCTTGTCCGAAGCCCGATGCGTGCGAGGGGGCAGCGAACTGTCGCACCGGCTTGTCGCCCGGTTGAAGCATCAGCAGAAGGACTGCTCCGATCTGGGCGAGGGCCAGCGCAACAAGCGTTGTCACGATCGAGGTGGAGGCGGCTGCGAGACCTGCTGCCGGTGGCCCGAAGATCTTTGCGAAGCGGTCGATCGCCTGGAAGGCGGTGTTGGCCTCCATGTTGCGGCCGGCTGGAACGACGGCGGCGCGCAGCGTCAACAGACCCGGCGTGATCACCGCATCCGCAGCGCCGATGACCAATACGATCATCTGCAATGTCATCGCGTCCGTTGCGAATGCAAGGCCGGGAGTGGCGACGGCGGTCACGAAGAGGGAGCACAGCACCGGAAGCCGCGGGCCGCTACGCCGTAGGAGCGACGCGACGATCGGCGCAAGCAGGAGGCTCGGCAGCAGGCGCAAGGCAAGACCGCCGACCAGTTCCGCACCGGCGCCGAAGCGGGTTGCAACAACGAGCGGCAACGCGGCGACGAGCATCCAGGAGCAGACGGAATCGACGGCGAGAACGAGGCTGATGCGCCGAAAGGCGGCATCGCCCCAAAGTTTGGAATGGTCCATAGGAGAGCCCGATGAGACGCAATCGATCTCGGGTCGGCCGTATGGGGCAGGTGAGATGAGATCGACGCGAACAGGATAAGCCCGCGCAAGAGGCGGACGGTTCTGGGCTCACAGATGCAAGCCCCGCCTTGCGGGGCAAATCAGGCCATCAAATGGGGTTCGCTCGACATGGTCAGCCATTTACCATGGGCGCTTCTTAGGTGACAAGCGGCAGCCGCGATGATCATGGGCGCCGCTGCCGAGATGCGGCTCTGTGCTATCGCGGTGCGTTGGCCAAGGCCGGCGTGACATTGGCGATCTGCGTGATCACCATGCCGCCGACGATGAAGAACAGGCCGGTCAGCCGCGCCGCATTGACCGGTTTTACGGGGAAACCCATCAGGCCGTAGTGATCGATCAGCATGGAAATCGCCATCTGGCCGCCGATGACGGCAACAATGAAGCTTGCCGCGCCGAGCTTCGGCGCAAGGAGGAGAGCCGCGGTGATGTAGATCACGCCGGCGAAACCGCCGATCCAGATCCACCACGGACCCTTGAATGCCGCAGCAAGGCTGGGCAACGGCGCCCGGAAGGCAATCAGCATCGGGAGGATGAGCGCGAGGCTGACACCGAGCGAGACGACTGTCGCCCAGAGCGGATGACCGAGGAGGCGGCCAAGGTTGGCATTGGCGCCGGCCTGGAGGGGGACGACGGCGCCGGCGAAGATCGCCACGGCAAGCAACAGGAGGGAGGAGAGATTGGGCATTGTTTTTTCCTTCTTTATTGACCCGTTTTCTCTCATCGATGCGGAGAATGGAAATTCCATTTTCTTACGTGCTATATTCGTCTCATGAATAATCTGGCTGGCATCGACCTGAATCTCCTCGTCGTGCTCGACGCCCTGCTGGCGGAACGCCACGTCTCGCGTGCGGCTCTCCGGCTGAACAAAAGCCAGCCTGCGGTCAGCCATGCGCTGGCGCGTTTGCGCGCCCTCTTCGACGATCCGCTGTTGGTGCGCCATGGCGGACAGCTCGAGCCGACGGTACGGGCCTTGGAGATCGCGCCGCGGCTTGCCGAGGCCCTCGCGCAGATGCGCCAACTTATGGGATCCCAGCCGTTCGATCCGGGGCGTGCGCGTCATGTCTTTCGGTTGGCGATGTCCGACTACGCCGCCCTCGTTCTGCTACCGCACTTGATGGCGGTGCTGCGCCGGCAGGCGCCGAACGTCGATCTCATCGTCAGCCAGGCGAGCCGCGAAGTGATGATGTCGCAGACGGTAGACGGTGAGATCGATCTGGCGCTCGGCGTGTTTCCGACGCTGGCCGAGGATCTGAGGACATCCTTGCTGTTCGAGGAGCACTTCGCCTGTCTGGCCGATGGCGCTAGCCTTGGTGACGAAAAAGCGATGGATCTCGCTGCATACCTGGAGCGGCCGCATATTCTCGTCTCGCTGCGTGGCGATACCGGCAATGAGATCGACCTGGCGCTTTCGACTGCCGGACATAAGCGCCGCATTGCGCTGGCGCTGCCCCATTGGGGTGCGGCACCCGGTCTCGTGCTCGGAACCGATCTGGTACTCACCGTTGCGCGCCGTATCCTGCCGCGCGAGGGGGAGACTGGGCCGTTGGTCATTTTCGCACCGCCCTTCGCCATCCCGCCTTTTTCCTTCCGGCAGATCTGGCATCGTCGGCGTGATGGCGATCCGGCTCACCGTTGGCTCCGGGAGCTGATCAACGAAATCCTTGCGCCGCCGAACGCTGTGCCCGCGTCCATGTGATCGTGTGATCCCGAAAATTAAAAGGCCCGGTGCGGCAATGCCGACCGGGCCTTCCTTATAGGCTTTGTTTCGCGTCAGTCGTGGCTGACGCCCTGGATTGCCGAAACCTGCCATTCAGCACCGGGCTTGCGGACGAAAGTCCAGAGCTCGACCGATTCGGTCAGCTTGTCCGGATCGCCGCTGATCACCTTGCCCGTGGTGCGGTCACGCATCACGTCGATGCTTTCATAGCGCATCGCAACGGTCGCGTAGTCGGTGCCGTTTTCGGACCAGGCTTCCGCCACATCGCCCTGGACGAGATGCACGTCGCGCACATCGTTCTTGACGCCGCTCGTCGCGTTGTCGCTCAGCTCCTCGGCGAGATAGGACATGGCTTCCGGTGTCGTCAGGCGGCGCAGCGTGCCATAATCTTCCTCGGCGTAAGCGGCCTGCACGTCCTTCAGCATCTTTTCGAACTGCTCAAGGTCGGATCCCTGGATGCCGATTTCATCGGCCGGACCATCGGTCGCTGGTGCCGGTGCCGGTGTTGCGGTCGGGCGTGCATTCGCCTGGCCGCTGGCTTGGCCATTCGACTGGCCACCGCCGATGCTCGGGATCTTGAACGAGGGCATGCCGCCCGACGGCGACTGAGCCGACGACCGCTCGGACGGGCCGGCATAGGCCGTCTGCTGGCGGTTGCGCCCGAAGAAACGCATGGCGAGCATGATCAGGCCACCGATCAGAAGCATCTGCACGATCAAGCCGAGGAAGCCGGCGGCGCCGCCGAAGCCGCCACCCATCAGCATGCCGATGAGACCGCCGACCATGAGGCCGCCAAGCAGCGAACCGCCAAAGCCGCTGAAGAAGCCGGGACGGGCGTTCGGCTGGGCAGCGTTGGTCGGGCGTGTCTGGCCGGCTGCCGGATTGGTAGCAGCAGGACCGGCATCCTGGCGCGGCGTCATCGAACGGTCGATCGGTGCCGCGTTGGTCGGCGCGGTACGGGTTACGGGCGGCTGCGAGAAGGTGCGGGTGCCGCGGCTGCCGAAGCCGCCACCCGAACGCCGCGCTTCGGCGACGTCCACAACTGTCAGCGCGACTGTCAAGCCGATCGCCATCATTGCCAGAGCTCGTCCAAAACGCCCAAATCGCTGCATTGCCATCAAAACCCCTTATCTTGCTTGGGCTCAAAATGAGCCGTCACGGCATGATATAGGGGCTCAAGCACCGAGATTTAAGCGTTTCGCGTCGCATTTCGGCCAGTTTACCGTTATCCGCTGCCGATCTTCGGGCCGAATCCGGCATGGAATCAGCATCTTCGATCGCACCGGATCTCGTGTTCTCTGACGTAAAGCCTCCCTGCACTTTCGCTAGCGATTGGCCGCCAGGATCATGGCAGCGGCCTTTTCGGCGATCATGATCGTCGGCGAATTGGTGTTGCCGGAGGTGATCGTCGGCATGATCGAGGCGTCGGCAATGCGCAGCCCCTTGAGCCCGCGCAGGCGCAGTTCCGGATCGACGACGCTCTCCGGGTCCGTGCCCATGCGGCAGGTCCCGACCGGGTGGAAGATCGTCGTGCCGATATCCCCGGCGGCGCGCTTCAGATCATCCTCGGTCTCATAGGATGGGCCCGGCTTGAACTCGACCGGGTTGAAGCGGGCGAAGGAGGGCTGCTTGACGATTCGTCGCGTCAACCGGATGGCGTTGACGGCGACGTTGCGGTCGGCTTCCGCCGTCAGATAACGCGGCCGAATGTCCGGTGCGGTGGCGAAGTCCGGGCCTTTAAGGTGCACGGAGCCGCGGCTTTCCGGTCGGAGATTGCAGACGCTGGCGGTGATCGCCGGGAACGAATGGACCGGCTCGCCGAACTTGTCGAGCGAGACCGGCTGGACGTGATATTGCAGATCAGGGGTTTCCTTCTCCGGGCCGGACTTGGTGAAGATGCCGAGCTGGCTCGGCGCCATCGCCATCGGCCCGGAGCGCTTCAACAGATATTCCAGTCCGATCGATGCCTTGCCGAAAAGCGAGTTGGCCTTTTCGTTGAGCGTCGGTACCCCCGTGACCTTGTAGGCCATGCGGAGCTGAAGGTGATCCTGCAGGTTTTCGCCGACGCCGGCGCGTTCGTGGCGAAGCTCGATGCCGTTTGCCTGAAGCACGTCGCCACGGCCGATGCCCGAGAGTTCGAGGATATGGGGCGAGCCGATCGCGCCGGCGGAGAGCACCGTTTCGCGGCCGGCGCGGGCGCGCTTGACCATGCCGTCATGCTGAAACTCGACGCCGGCGACGCGATCGCCCTCGATGATCAGCTTGCGCACATGCGCCTTGGTGAGAACGGTGAGGTTGCCGCGCTTCTGCGCCGGACGAAGGAACGCCTTGGCCGTATTCCAGCGGATGCCGGAGCGCTGGTTGACGTCGAAATAGCCGGAGCCCTCGTTGCTGCCACGGTTGAAATCCGGTGTCTCGGGAATACCGGCTTCGGTGGCAGCCTTCTGGAAGGCATCGAGTACGGCCCAGCGCACGCGGGCCTTCTCCACCCGCCATTCGCCGCCGGCCCCGTGCATATCGTTGGCGCCGCGATAGTGGTCCTCCGACTTCTTGAAGAGCGGCAGAACGTCGTCCCAGCCCCAGCCGGCGCAGCCGAGTTGACGCCAGTGGTCGTAGTCACTCGCCTGGCCGCGCATGTAGATCATGCCGTTGATCGACGAGCAGCCGCCGAGCACCTTGCCGCGGGGATAGCCGAGCGAGCGGCCGTTGAGGCCCTCTTCGGCGGCGGTCGTGAAGCACCAGTCCGTGCGCGGATTGTTGATGCAATAGAGGTAACCGACCGGGATGTGGATCCAGTGGTAATTGTCGCGGCCGCCTGCCTCCAGCAACAAGACGCGATGGCTCGGATTTTCGGAAAGCCGGTTGGCAAGCACGCAGCCGGCGCTCCCCGCTCCGACGACGATATAGTCGAACGTGTCCATGGTTCTCTCTCAATGTTCGGGGCTCGGTCCCTGCTAAATCCGGACCGGGCTTTGGCTCCGTTCCGCCCACGGGCCGCGGGCGGGGAGGGGGCCGTTATTGTCTGTGTTCAAAACCGAGCTTGCGGCCGAGCCGCGAATGATAGAACTCGCCGACGATGCCGCGGCGGAAGACCAGCACGCAGACCATGAAGACGAGGCCGGTGATGATCGTCACCGGGAATTCCGATGTCGCGAGGTAATTCTGCAGCGTCACCACCAGCCCGGCGCCGAAGAGCGGGCCGATCAAAGTGCCGATGCCGCCGAGCAGTGTCATCAGGATCACTTCGCCCGACATCTGCCAGCCGACATCCGTCAGCGTCGCGAACTGGAAGACCAGCGCCTTGACCCCGCCGGCAAGGCCGGTGAGCGCTGCCGACATGACGAAGGCGGCGAGCTTGTAGTTGCGCACGGAGTAGCCAAGCGACACGGCACGCGTCTCGTTCTCGCGGATCGATTTCAGGATCATGCCGAAGGGCGAATGGATGATGCGCCAGATGATGGCGACGCCGATGACGAAGACGCCGAGCACGAAATAATACATGTTCGTCGACTGGCTGAGGTCGATGAATCCGAAGAGATGGCCGCGCGGCACGGACTGGATGCCGTCTTCGCCCTTGGTGAACTCGGCCTGCAGGCAGAAGAAATAGAACATCTGCGCCAGCGCCAGCGTGATCATGGCGAAGTAGATGCCCTGCCGGCGGATCGCCAGGTAGCCGATGATCAGGCCGAGGAACGCCGCGCCGGCGACGCCGACGAGGATGCCGAGTTCCGGCGGCAGGCCCCATTCCTTGACCGCATGCGCGGTGAAATAGGCAGCCCCGCCGAAGAAGGCCGCATGACCGAAAGAGAGCAGGCCGGTATAGCCGAGCAAGAGATTGAAGGCGCAGGCAAAGAGCGCGAAGCAGAGGAGCTTCATCAGGAAAACGGGATAGAAGAACAGCGGCGCCAGGATCAGGAGCACCAGTCCAATTCCAAGGAACACCGTCTGCGCGACGGCCGGACCCTTTTCCTTCGGTTTTTCGATGTCGAGTGTCAGCGTCATATCAAGCATCCCGGCCGAAGAGGCCTGCCGGCCGTATCATGAGAACGATGGCCATGATCACGAAGATCACGATGTTGGAGGCCTCCGGATAGAAGACCTTGGTCAATCCCTCGGCGACGCCGAGCAGATAGCCGGTGACGATCGCGCCCATGATCGAGCCCATGCCGCCGACGACGACGACGGCGAAGACGACGATAATGATGTTCGAACCCATCAGCGGCGAGACCTGGTAGATCGGCGCGGCAAGCACGCCGGCAAGGGCTGCAAGGGCGGCACCCAGCGCATAGGTCAGCGTCAGGAGGAAGGGCACGTTGATGCCGAAGGATTGCACCAGCACCGGGTTTTCGGTGGCAGCGCGCAGATAGGAGCCGAGCTTGGTCTTCTCGATTACCAGCCAGGTGCCGATGCAGACGATCAGCGAGAAGACGATCACCCAGCCGCGATAGATGGGCAAGAACATGAAGCCGAGATTGGTGCCGCCGGTGAGCGCTGCCGGCGTCGCATAGGGCTGGCCGGACGCACCATAGAGATAGCGGAAGGTGCCTTCGATCGTCAGCGCCAGGCCGAAGGTGAAGAGCAGGCCATAGAGCGGGTCGAGCGTATAGAGGCGGCGCAGCATCGTGCGCTCGATGACGGCGCCGACAAGGCCGACGGCGACGGGTGCTATGATCAGCGCCGGCCAGTAGCCGATGCCGAAATGCGACAAAAGCATCCAGGCAAAGAAGGCGCCGAGCATGTATTGCGCGCCGTGGGCGAAGTTGATGACCCGCAGCAGGCCGAAGATGATTGCGAGACCGAGGCTCAGAAGCGCGTAGAACGAGCCGTTGATCAACCCGATCAGCAGCTGCCCGAGAAAGGCCTGCAGGGGAATTCCGAAGATCGTGCTCATGGTTCAGACCCCCAGCACATCATGCAGCGTGTCCATGCGGGCGGACAGTTCCGAAACCGGGAACTCGCCGACCATCTGGCCATGGTCCATCAGATAGAAGCGGTCGGCAACCTTGCTGGCGAAGCGAAAATTCTGCTCGACCAGAAGCACGGTCATGCCGCGTTGCTTCAGGGTTTTCAGCACGTCGCCGATGCGCTGGACGATGACCGGCGCGAGACCTTCCGTCGGTTCGTCGAGCAGCATCATGCGCACGCCGGTCCGCAGGATCCGGGCGATCGCCAGCATCTGCTGTTCGCCGCCGGAAAGCTTCGTTCCGGGGCTGCTGCGGCGTTCGTAAAGGTTCGGGAAAAGCTCGAAGATCTCGTCGACCGTCATGCCGCCGCCAGCGACCGCCGGCGGTAGCAGCAGGTTTTCGTGGACCGAAAGCGTCGAGAAGATGCCGCGCTCTTCCGGGATGAAGCCGAGGCCGTGATGGGCGACCCGGTGCAGCGGCACTTTCATCAGGTCTGCGCCGGCAAAGCTGATTTCGCCCTTGCGCTTGCGCACGATGCCCATGATCGAGCGTAGTGTCGTCGTCTTGCCGACGCCGTTGCGACCAAGCAGCGTGACCATCTCGCCTTCGCCGACCGTCAGGTCGACGCCGTGCAGGATGTGGCTTTCGCCATACCAGGCGTTGAGGCCGGAGACTTTGAGAAGCGGTTTCATGTCAGGCCTCCTCGGTGCCCATATAGGCGGTGCGCACGCGCGGATCCGCCGACACCTTCGCGTAGTCGCCCTCGGCCAGGATCTCGCCGCGCTGGAGCACGGTGACGTGATGACAGAGCGTCGAGACGACGGAGAGATTGTGCTCGACCATCAGCACGGCGCGTTCGCACGCCACTTCGCGGATGATCTCGGCGACCATGCCGACATCCTCGTGGCCCATGCCGGCCATCGGCTCATCGAGCAGCAACACCTTGGGATCGAGCGCCAGGGTGGTCGCGATTTCCAGCACGCGCTTGCGTCCATAGGAAAGATCGGCGGCAACCGCATTGCGCTCCCTGTCGAGACCGACCGAACGAATCAGCTGATCCGCCTTGGCCGTCAGCCCGTCGAGCGCCGACATCGGCTTCCAGAACTGGGTCGCGAGCCCGTTCGGTCGCTGCAGCGCCACGCGCACATTGTCGAGCACGCTCATATGCGGAAACACCGCCGAGATCTGGAACGAGCGCACCAGGCCCATGCGCGCCACCTTGTCCGGCGCCGTTCGGGTGATGTCCTCGCCGAGCAGCGTGATCGTGCCGTCGGTTGGCTGCAGGAACTTGGTCAAAAGGTTGAAGACCGTGGTCTTGCCGGCGCCGTTGGGTCCGATCAACGCATGTACCCGCGCATCATGGACGTCGAGATTGACGTTGTTGACGGCGGTGAAGCCGCCAAAGTCACGGCGCAGGCCGCGGGCGGAGAGAACCACCCGCGGCGCGCCATTCGGTTCGATGACCGGTGCGCTCATCGCGTCAGGACTTCACGAGGTCGCAGCCGCTCTTGGCCGGATCGATGAAGGCTTCAGCACCGGGAATGGTGGCGAGCACCTTGAAGTAGTCCCAGGGTTCCTTGCTTTCGTCCGGCTTCTTCACTTCCAGCAGGTACATGTCGTGGATCATGCGGCCGTTGGCGGCAACCGTGCCGTTCTCGGCAAAGACGTCGTTGACCGGAAGCGCACGCAGCTCCTTGGCGACGGCGTCGGCATCGTCGGTTCCAGCCTTCTCGATCGCCTTCAGATAGGAAAGCACGGCCGAATAGGTGCCGGCATGGACCATGTTCGGCATCTTGCCGGTGCGCTCCATGAAGCGCTTGCCGAATTTGGCGCTCTCTTCGTTGCGGTTCCAATAGAAGCCCTCGGTCAGCGTCAGCCCCTGAGCCGCTTCGAGGCCGAGGCCATGAACCTCGGCGAGCGTGAAGAGCAGGGCCGCGAGGCGCTGGCCGCCCTGGACGATCCCGAATTCGGCCGCCTGTTTGATGGCGTTGGACGTATCGAGGCCGGCATTGGCAAGGCCGATCACCTTGGCGCCGGAGGATTGCGCCTGCAGGAGGAAGGAGGAAAAGTCCGTGGTCGCCAGGGGATGACGGACGGAGCCGACGACCGTGCCGCCGTTTTCCTTGACGTAGTTGCTGGTGTTTTCTTCGAGCGAGTAGCCGAAGGCATAGTCGGCGGTCAGGAAGAACCAGCTGTCGCCGCCCTGCTTGACGAGCGCGCCGCCGGTACCGACCGCAAGTGCATGGGTGTCATAGGCCCAGTGGAAACCATAGGGCGAGCACTGCTTGCCGGTGAGTTCTGTCGTTGCAGCACCGGTGTTGATGGTGATCTTCTTCTTTTCCTTCGACAGCGCCTGCACGGCAAGGCCGACCGAGGAGCTGGTCAGCTCCATGATGCTGTCGACCTGCTCGGTGTCGTACCATTGGCGGGCGATGTTGGACGCGATGTCGGCCTTGTTCTGGTGGTCGGCGGTGATGACTTCCACCGGCACGCCCAGCACCTTGCCACCGAAATCCTCCACCGCCATCAGCGCCGCCTCATAGGAGGATTTGCCGCCGAAATCGGCATAGACGCCGGACTGGTCGTTCAGAATGCCGATCTTGACCTTGCCATCGGATGCATCGGCGAAAGCGGCCGTGCTGCTGGCGAGCATGGCTGCCAATGTTACGATCAGTTTCTTCGTCATTGTGTCCTCCTCCAGAGACGTGAACCGTCGCGTGAAAATACGCGCGGGTTCCGGCGCGCCAGGTGGCGGTGCCGGATCGTTCATTTCGTTCTGTTCATATTTGGCCAGACATGCTCCTCAGATGTCGGCTCTGGTCGTTACAATCCGGAAAAAAACGCTTGGATGCAAGCGGCCCGAACCGTAAATTGCAAACAGGGTCTGTTCATTTTCGAACAGACGGAGAGTGGCGATGAATCCGAATTTCACCTGGGACGATCTGCAGTTCTTTCTGGCAGTGGCCCGCACCGGGCAATTGTCGACGGCGGCGCGGCGGCTCAGAACCAGCCATGCCACGGTGTCGCGGCGGATCGACCGCCTGGAATTTGCGCTCAAGGTGAAGCTGTTCGAGCGCAATCCGCGCGGTTACGTTCTGACCAGCATGGGGCAGCGCTTCATTGAGACGGCCGAGCGGATCGAGCGCGAGACCGAACAATTGCAGCTCGACATCAATGACGGCCTGACGGCGCAGCGTGGTGTCGTGCGGCTGAGCACGCTCGAAGGCTTCGGCAACTTCTTCCTTGCCGATCGGCTGGCGGATTTTGCTGTGAGCTATCCGAATGTGTCGCTGGAACTGGTGGCAATCCAGCAGATCATGTCGCTGTCGCGCAAGGAGGCGGATATCCAAGTGGCGCTGACGGCGCCGAAGGCCGGTCCTTACCATTCCGAGGTGCTGACCCCCTATACGCTGCATGTCTATGGCGCGCGCAGCTACCTCTCGAAACACGCGCCGATCATGGGTCGCAACGATCTGGCTGCGCATCGCTTCGTTGGCTACATCGAAGACATGATCTTTGCGCCGGGGCTTGATTATCTCGGTGAACTGCAGCCGGGATTGCGGGCGCATTTCCAAAGCTCGAGCATCCTGGCGCAGCTGAAGGCGGTGCGCCAGGGGCTCGGCCTCTGCGTGCTGCCGCATTTCATGGCGCGGGAAGAGCCGGATCTGCAAATCGTCCTGCCGGAGGAGATCGAGCTCAAGCGTACCTACTGGATGGTTTGCCACCGGGATCTGGTGGCGGTGCCGCGGGTGAGGGCGGTACGCGAGTTCCTGATGCAGATCGTCAAGGAGAACAGGGGCTATTTCACCCGTGAAGCGGCGGCGCTGACGACAAGCGCACGACGCATGTCGCGGACTTAATTCCAGCGGGATAGCGATGAGGTGCCATCTCTGAGGCGAAAGTGGGTGATTTTCGCTCTGAAAGCTCGGGGATTTGATCTTCCAAATCGACCAAGTTTATCAACAGTGGAAAGAAGTGTTTAATTTCAACAACTTGTC
>NZ_JAEPRP010000366.1:0-1403 GCF_016652895.1 Ensifer sp. SSB1 | reverse complement strand
CGAAACGCGGTGAGGAGGCCCTCAAAAGCGGGCTGATCCTATTGGATTTGTTTGCAGATTCAGGCTCATGTGGTAAGGTCTGTCATGCCGCTTCGACCCCCCCTTGCCTCAGGATGCTGCGCAATTGACCCGGATCATTCTCTCGCTCGACGAAGAGAATGCCGATCTCAAAGCGCGCGTTGCCTTCCTGGAGCAACAGCTCTTTGGGGTGAAGTCGGTGAAGATGACGATGATCGACCCGACGCAGGCGACGCTCGATCTTGGCGATCTCAGCGACATTCCCGAAGCTGCCAATGACGATGTTGCGCCCGTCACCGAGGGGACAACGCAGGCACGGCGATCGCCGTCCCGCAATATCGGCCGTTTACCCAAGCACCTTCCCCGGTATGACGAGGTCATCGAGCCGGAGAGCAAGGTTTGCCCGTGCTGCTCGTTCGAGCTTCATTGCATCGGCAAGGATGTCAGCGAAGCGCTCGACATCGTGCCGGCGGTCGTCCGGGTTAAACGGACGATCCGGCCGCGCTACGCATGCCGAGCCTGCGAAAGCGTCATTGTGCAGGCGCCCGCGCCGCCGCGCGTAATGGATGGCGGCATGGTGACTACGGCCTTTGCCGCCCATGTCGCCGTCTCAAAGTTTGCCTGGCACCTGCCGCTGCATCGCCAGGCGCAGATGCTTGCCTCCTGCGGCGTGATCATCGATCGCGGCACGCTCGGCGCCTGGGTGACGCGGGTCGCCTGGTGGCTTGAACTTCTCTATGATGCGCTGCGTGCCTTCATCCGCTCGCAGCCGAGGGTATTTTGTGATGAGACGCCGCTGCCGCGGCTTGATCCGGGGCGGAAACGAACCAAGGTCTGCCAGTTATGGGCGCAAGCGATCGACGATCGCCCATGGAATGGTCCGGCGCCGCCGGCGGTTGCCTATATCTTTGCCGAAAGCCGCGGCGCTCGCGAAGTCGAGGGGCAATTGTCGTCGTTTACCGGCGTGCTTCAAGTTGATGGGTACCAAGCCTATAAAACCATGGCCAAGCGCCGGGGGAAGAGTAATGTCGCGCCCATGCGGCTGGCCTTCTGCCTTGCCCATGCCCGGCGCAAGTTCGTCGATGTCGTCAAGCTCACCGGCTCCTCGGAGGCGCTGTCGATCCTTGCCAGGATGGCCAAGATCTATCGCATCGAAGCGAAACTGCGCGGCGAAAATGCCGATACCCGGCTCGTAGTACGGCGTCGCGAGACAACTCCAGTCATGAGAGAACTGAACGTCCATCTCACCGAGCTGCGCGACGAGGTGTCGGCGAAATCGGCGCTTGGCAAGGCCGTCACCTACACGCTCAACCACTGGAGCGGACTGGCGGCCTTCCTGGAGGATGGCCGGATCGAAGTGGACTCCAATGTGGTCGAGCGTTCGA
>NZ_JAEPRP010000006.1:0-91559 GCF_016652895.1 Ensifer sp. SSB1 | reverse complement strand
ACCTTCTTCTTATTAGTCTGTGCAGCAATGACTAGCCTTGCGCCCGAGCTTCGTCAACTCAGGCACAGGGCCATCACGATTGCTATTCCTTGCGCGGCACTTCCATGCCTTTTAGAGCCGCCGGGCGCGACAGGCCGCGCTCGACCCAGGCCATCACGTTCGGGAAAGCCTTGTAGTCCAGGACGTCGGCGCCGCCATAGAACCTACGGGCACCTTCGACCCAGGGGTACGTGGCGATGTCGGCAATCGTGTATTCGTCGCCCATCAGCCATTGCCGCCCCTCAAGGCGCGCTTCGAGCACGCCGAGAAGACGCTTCGATTCGTCACGGTAACGCTCGACGGGATAGGAATTGTTGGCGACCTTGTCGGCCGCAAACTTGAAGAAATGGCCGAACTGACCAAGCATCGGACCGATGCCGCCCATCTGGAACATCACCCAGCAGATCGTCTCGTAGCGGCCGGCCGCATCCAGCGGCAGCAGCTTTCCGGTTTTTTCTGCCAGATAGATCAGGATCGCGCCGGACTCGAAGAGACCGATCGGCTTTCCGTCCGGACCGTTGGGATCGATGATCGCCGGAATGCGGCCATTCGGATTGAGCGAGAGAAATTCCGGCGATTTCTGCTCGTTGGCATCGAAGGCGACCCGGTGAGGCTCGTAGGCGAGGCCCAGCTCTTCGAGCGCGATAGAGACCTTCACGCCATTGGGCGTTGGGAGCGAATAAAGCTGGATGATATCAGGGTTTTTCGCCGGCCAGCGCTTGGTGATCGGAAAGGCGGAAAGATCGGCCATGAAGGTCTCCTGGAGCGGAAGGGCGAGGAACGGCAGAGTGCCGCCCGCACGACTTACATAGGAGCGGAGGGGTCGCTTTTTGAGGGACCTACTTTATTTTTTCAGGTCTCCGAGAACACCAGGATCGTCGCGGGTCTTCCCCTGCCCGCCGCAGCGTCAAAGCACGCTGCGGACTGCCGCGACAACCCGCGCCACCACGGGGTCGCCATCGTGCGCAGGCTTGCGCGCCCGCACCAGACAGGCTTCCGAACGCAGGATCACGCCGTCCGTCAGGATCTTCAGATGGTTCGCCTTCAGCGTCGAGCCGGTCGAGGTGATATCGACGATGATGTCGGCGGAGCCGGACGCCGGCGCGCCTTCGGTCGCACCGAGGCTCTCGACGATGCGGTAGAGCTGGATGCCGTGGCTACCGGAGAAGTGGTTCTGCGTCAGCCGCCAGTATTTGGTGGCGATCGCGAGGCGGCGGCCGTGGCGGGCGCGAAAGTCCGCAGCAACGTCACCAAGGTCGGCCATGGTATCGACGTCGTACCAGATCTCCGGCACGGCGACGACGACATCGGCGTGACCGAAACCGAGACGGGCGCAGAACTCGACGCGGGCATCGGCATTGGCAAGCCCCTCGCGCACCAGATCCTCCCCGGTGACACCGAAATCGATCGAGCCATTGCCAAGCTCGCGGGAAATCTCGGACGCGGACAGGAACGCGATCTCCACATCGTCCGAACCTTCGACCCGGCCACGATAGGAGCGGTCATTGCCGACGGCAACGATCTTCATGCCGGCCCGTTCGAAGATCGCCGAGGCGTCATCCTTCATCCGCCCCTTGGACGGCAGCGCGATGGTGATCGTCATTGAACGCCTCCCTGGGAGGTAATCGCCTTTTCGATGCGGTCGAGCCAGAGCGAGAAGCCGACGGCGGGAATGTGTTCGCGGGCGCCAAGCAGCGTCAGCAGCCGGTCGAAGCGACCGCCGCCGGCCAGAACGGCCTGGATGCCGGCGACCTCCACTTCGAAGACGAGACCGGTATAGTAGTCGAGCGGACGGCCGAAAGCCGCGCGGTAACGGATCGCGCCGATGTCGGCGCCCGCCTTGGAAAGGGCTGCAACACGGGCATCGAAGCGGACGAGCGCCTCATCGAGCTTGAGGCCGGATTTCTGCGCGAAGGCAAAGAGCGCCGCCGGCGCATCGGCGAGCGGCACGTCGAGCGACAGAAACGCACCAACCTGATCCAGCGTCTTGCGGTCGAGCCGCGTGTTCGCCAGTTCCATCTTCTCCTTCAGCCGCCGGGCGATGTCCTGTGGCGAGCGGCTGGCATTGGTGGAGTAACCGGTCGCTTCCATCGTTTCGCCGATATGGGCGACGAGACCGGCTTCGTCTTCGAGCAGACCGTCCATCGACAGGCGCACCACTTCGGGACCGAAAACGCCGACCGTGCGCGGATGCGCGAGTTCAGTCAGCAGTCTCTGCAGGTGCTTCTGGTCACCAAAGGCATGGATCAACCGCTTCTGCCAGCCGGCCGGCAGACCGCAGGCACCGACGACGGCTTCGAACACCGCCTGGTCGCCGAGCGTCACGTTGAGCCGTCGCCCCGGCAAGCGGTTGGCAACGACGCGCATCGCGTCACCGACGATGCGTGCATCGGCGGTAGCGATATCCGTATCGCCGAGATCCTCGATGCCGGCCTGGTAGAATTCGTTTCCGCCTTCACGGCGCTGGCGGAAGACTTCGCCGAGATAGGCGTAGCGCTTCGGCGTGCCGGTCACCGCCTCGATATGGCGAAGGCAGACGGGAATGGTGAATTCCGGACGCAGGCACAGGCTTTCGCCGGTCTCGCTCTCGGTCATGAAGATGCGGCGGCGCAGATCCTCGCCGGCCATGGCGAGGAAAGGTTCGGCCGGCTGGATCACCGGTGTGTCGACGCGCAGCGTGCCGAGGCTTTCAAAATCGGCAAGCAGGTCGTCGGCGAAAGCAGGCAGATTGATGAGGGCCATGACCGTCAGCCCCTTGCCCGATCCTCGGCCTGGGCCGCCAGCATCTCGCGTACCTTTTCGACCAGTTCGGCCGTCGGAACGGAAACCTGGGCCACGCGCGCCTCGCGCCAGGCCGCATTGTCCTCGATCTCACCCGACAGGCGCTTGCCTTCGATCAGATCCTTGATCTGCACGACACCCGCAGCGCGCTCGTCGCCGCCCTGGATGATGGCGAGCGGCGAGCCACGGCGGTCGGCATATTTCAGCTGGTCGCCAAAATTCTTCTTGTTGCCCTGGTACATTTCGGCGCGGATTCCGGCATGGCGGAGCTGCTGCACGAAGCGCTGGTAGTGCCCCATGCTCTCGATGTCGCGGTCCATGACGCAGACGACGACCGGGGCGAGCACCTCGGACGCGCCGAGCTTGCCGAGGTTCTTCAGCGCCGTCATCAAGCGCGAAACACCGATCGAGAAGCCGGTCGCCGGCACCGGCTGGCCCATGAAGCGCGAAACGAGGCCGTCATAACGGCCGCCGCCGCCGACCGAACCGAAGACAACCTTCTCGCCCTTCTCGTTGGTGACGGCAAACTGCAGCTCGGCCTCGAAGACCGGGCCAGTGTAGTATTCGAGACCGCGCACGACCGAAGGATCAATCTTGATGCGGTCGGCCTCGTAGCCGGCGCTCATGACCAGGCTGCGGATGGTATTCAGTTCCTCGACGCCTTCGCCGCCCTTGGCCGTTCCAGCGACGAGGGCTGCGAGATCGGCAGCGCTTGTCGCATAGTCCGTGATGCCGACGAAGAAGAGCACCTTGTCGATCTGCTCGCTGCTCAGGCCCGCGCCCTTGGTGAAGTCGCCGCTTTCATCCTTACGGCCATCGCCGAGCAGGAGCCGCACACCTTCGGTGCCGAACTTGTCGAGCTTGTCGATGGCGCGCAGCACCGTCAGGCGGGCATTTACCTTGTCGCCGCCGCCAAGGCCGATCGCCTCCATGACGCCATCGAGCACCTTGCGGTTGTTGACGCGGATCACGTAGTCGCCGCGCGCAATGCCGAGCGCTTCCATCGTGTCGGCCATCATCATGCACATTTCGGCGTCCGCCTGGACGCCGGCGGCACCGACCGTATCGGCGTCGAACTGCATGAACTGGCGGAAGCGACCCGGGCCCGGCTTCTCGTTGCGGAAGACGTAGCCGGCACGGTAGGTGCGGAACGGCAGCTGGATTTCGTTGAAGTTCTCGGCGACGTGGCGGGCCAGCGGCGCCGTCAGGTCGTAGCGCAGCGACATCCACTGGTCGTCATCATCCGTCAGCGAGAAGACGCCTTCGTTCGGCCGATCGCTGTCGGGCAGGAACTTGCCGAGCGCATCGGTGTATTCAAACAGCGGCGTTTCGACCGGATCGAAACCATAATGCTCATAGACCGCACGGATCTTGCCGATCATTTCGTCGGTCGCGCGGATATCGGCGGCGGAGCGATCGACGAAGCCGCGCGGAAGGCGCGCCTTGAGCTTCTGCGGTTTCTTCTGTTTCTCGGTCATGGGAGCATTCCGGACTGTCAGCGGGTTTGGAGCTTTCCCTATCGGATCAAGGCAGGGGCGGCAAGGGTTTGGACCGCGCATAGCGTTCTGCGGGCCGATCACGAGGCGATTTGTCGGGCCGTCCGACTTCGGGCCAAGTTCGAGTCGCCCGACATCATCTGACCGTCACTCGCCGCCTCAACCCTAACGCGCATTAAGACGGAATTAATCACTAAAAGTTTATCGCTCGATCCATCGGCGACGTTCCGAATACGGTGGTGATCGGCTATCTTCCGGTCTCCGCGTGCGCACCGATGATTTCCGGATGCCATGACAGCATCGGGCAAACATCCCAACGGCAAAGATGTCGCGGCGATCTACTTCCCGGGTCTGATGGCCATATGCAAAGAGGTGTCGAGCGCGACGCGAAGAGAAGGAATGGGTATCATGCTGAGATTCATGACACCTGGCTGCGGAGCTATCCGGCCCGGCCATCTGGCCGCACATGACAATTGGATGCGGTCGCTCGACGAGGGAACCTACCTCATGGAAGCGTGGCGCTGCGATCTCGCGACCGGCATCTTCCAGCTGGGCCAACAAACCGCCGCCCTTCTCGGCACATCAACCTCCTCCTGCGGTGTCATCGACCTGGTACGCGCCTATGACCGCAAGGATCGCCCGACCGTGCTCAATATCCTCGAACAGGCGACCGCCTCGTCATCGTCGTTCTGCTTTACCGCCATGGTGCGCGCGCCGACGTCGCAAGCGGCCCAGCTCTTGTGCATCGGTCAATCCGTGCTCGACGCGCCTGATGGGGTGGATGTTCTGCAGGGTGTTTTCGCCTTTCCGCGCGAACGCGTGATGCTCTGCGCTTGAGCGCAAGACTTGAAACCGCTGGCACCCCTTCCCTAGATTGAAATAGTCCGAAGGATTACGCCTTGGTAACGCTCCTCGGGGGCTGCCCCTTGCAGAAGGAAGAAGCGCCATGTCGCTGAAACCGTTGACGACAACCCTCGCGCTCGCCGCCTGTCTCGCCTTTCCGGCGATGGCCGAAGAGATGAGCCACGGCACCATGCATCACGGCTCCGCGGAGGCTCCGAGCCCGGCGGGCGACGCATCGCCCGCAAGCAAGGCCTTTGCCGAAGCCAACGCCCGCATGCACAAGGACATGGACACGCCTATACCGGCAAGGCGGATATCGACTTCGTGCGCGGCATGATCGCTCACCACCAGGGCGCCATCGAGATGGCCAAGGTCGAGCTCGAATACGGCAAGGATGAAACGATCCGCAAACTGGCGGAAGAGATCATCAAGGCGCAGGAAGGCGAGATAAGGATGATGAAGGAGTGGCTAGCGAAGAACGGCGGCTGACCCGCAATCTCCGCTGCCGGGAAACGCCCATCGCCAGACCGACGATGGACACTTTGTTCAAGCCACCCGAGCGCTCGGTCTTGCGAGCTTGCCACGCATCTCTTCGACAACGACACGGCAATGGCAGCCTTCGATGTGATCGTTGACGAGCCCCATCGCCTGCATGAAGGCGTAGATCGTCGTCGGGCCGACGAAGGTCCAGCCGCGTTTCTTCAGATCCTTGGAGATCCGGGTCGAGGTCGGCGTCGTCGGATTGGCGGCGATCGCCTCGTAGGTCACCACTTGCGGGCGCTCGGCTGCCTGCGGCTCGTATGACCAGAAGTAGCCTGCGAGCGAACCGAATTCCCGCCTCAACTCCTGTGCACGACGCGCATTGTTGATGGTCGAGACGATCTTGCCACGGTGGCGCACGATGCCGGTATCGGCAAGGCAGCGCTCGATATCCGCTTCGTCGAACATCGAGACCGCGTCGAAATCGAAGCCGGCAAAAGCGGCGCGGAACGCCTCGCGCTTGCGCAGGATCGTCAGCCATGACAGGCCGGACTGGAAACCCTCGAGGCAGATCTTTTCGAACAGGCGGCGATCGTCGGTGACCGGACGCCCCCATTCCTCGTCGTGGTAGCGTCGATAGTCGTCGAGGTTGCCCTGCCAGGCGCAGCGCTGAAGTCCGTCCTCGCCGATCACTATGCCCTTGGCCGTCATCGTTTTCCTTGCTCCAAACTCGTCATTTCCATGCCTTTACCATTTGCAAACCAGATTCCTAAAGCGGCGGATAACCCTACCCAAAGCTTTATCGGCGCCTTCGCCTTTTAATGAAGTGCCGTTTACCATTCGGTGGCCCCCCGGTGACACGATCGCGCCATTGCCAAGGCGCATACCCCCGCTCGAGCGTCCGGTTCTTCGGCTGTCTGCGCCCCCTTGATGAATTTCGGCGAAAGGTAGCGAGTCCGTCCGATGTTGAAAAAATCCCTTCTTATAGCCGCCTCCGTTCTGCCCCTCGTCGCCGGCCAGGCCGAGGCGCAGGACCGGTATCAAAACCGCCCCCCCGTTGTGGTCAGCCCCGACCTCACCGCCCCCTGGGTGATGCAGCTCGGCGGGCAGCAGACCCGCACGCGGCAGGTCATGTATCGGCAGCAGATTCCGGCCGCCACCCGAAAACAGTATTATCAGGGACAGGTTGGCCAGCCGCAGGTCACCCAGCCGCAGGCCAAGCGCCGCGTCATCAATCCGCTGATCCAGCCGGCGAACGCCACACGCGCCCAGCGCCCGGTCAAGTCGAAATTCGACCCGCAGTACCTGCCGCAGACGGTTGCCTATGAGAGCAAGGAAAAGCCGGGCACGATCGTCATCGATACGAACAACCGCTTCCTCTATCTGGTCACCGGCAACGGTGAGGCCCGGCGCTATGGTGTCGGCGTCGGCAAGCCGGGCTTCGAATGGGCGGGCGCGCACAAGGTCACCCGCAAGGCGGAATGGCCAAGCTGGACACCGCCACAGGAAATGATCTCCCGCGAGGCGGCCAAGGGACACTATCTGCCGGCACGCATGGACGGCGGCCCTGAAAATCCGCTTGGCGCACGCGCCATGTATCTCGGCTCGACGCTCTACCGCATCCACGGCACCAATGCGCCCTGGACCATCGGTTATGCCGTTTCGTCCGGCTGCATCCGCATGCGCAACGAAGACGTCGTCGACCTCTACGAACGCGTGAAATTGGGCACGAAGGTTATCGTCATATAATTGGAGCATCGCATAGAATATTTCCTCCCCCTCGCACGTGTTGCTGTTGCCTATGCGTGATTTTCAGGCAACAGCAACATGAACAGATACAAGTCCGGCGGTCCGCCGGCTGTATCGCAGGCTTGAACTTCGCGGCATTTTGCATAGCTTGCCTGCAACGAGGGTTTAGAGGGAATCATATATGAACCGTCATGCCAGCAAAATGGTCGCGATCGCCATCGCGGCCAGTACTATTCTTGCCGCCGCAAGCGCCTCGGCTTTTACGCCGGCGCCAACGACCGGGACCAAGGTCAAGTCCACTGACATTGTACTCGTGGCCACCCCGAAGAAGCCGGCAAAACAATTCTGGCGCACCAAGGTTCGCTTCCGCACCGACGAAGTTCCCGGCACGATCATCGTCGATACCAACAACAAGTATCTCTACTATATCGACGGTCCGAACCGCGCGACGCGCTATGGCATCGGCGTCGGCCGCGACGGCTTCGGCTGGTCGGGTGTGGTAAAGGTCGGCCGCAAGGCCGAATGGCCGACCTGGACGCCACCGGCGGAAATGCGCCGCCGCGAAGCTGCCAAGGGCCGCATTCTGCCGGTCACCCAGGAAGGCGGCATCGACAACCCGCTCGGCGCCCGCGCCATGTATCTCTACAAGGGCGGCCGCGACACGATCTTCCGCATCCATGGCACCAATCAGCCCTGGACCATCGGCCAGAACATGTCGTCGGGCTGCATCCGCATGATGAACGAAGACGTGGAGCATCTCTACGATCGCGCCGATGTCGGCACCAAGGTCATCGTCATCGGTCCCGGCAGCAAGCCGGGCGACACCTATTTCGACGATCGCGGCGTCGACATCTTCCGCCAGATCTTTGGCGGCTGATAGCCATCGAAGACAATCCATTAAGAAGGCCGGCTCCTTGCTGAGCCGGCCTTTTCTTTATCCTCAGAGCCCCTGGGGCTTCGCCCCGCCATAGGCCCAGTCGAGCAGTTCGACCGTATGAAGGATGGGGATCTTGGTGCCGCTGGCGATCTGGGTGATGCAGCCGATATTGCCGGTTGCGATCGCGTCCGGCCTCGTCGCCTCGAGATTCTTGACCTTGCGCGCCTTGAGCTTCGCCGAGATTTCCGGCTGCAGGATGTTGTAGGTGCCGGCCGAGCCGCAGCAGAGGTGCCCTTCCGCCGGATCGCGGACGACGAAACCGGCGCGCTTCAAAAGCTGCTTCGGCACAAAAGTGATCTTCTGGCCGTGCTGCATCGAGCAGGCGGAATGATAGGCGAGCGTCATGCCGCGCGCATCCTGCTCAGGCAGGTCGAGGGTCGACAGATACTCGGTAATGTCCTTGGCCAGAGCCGAGACCCGTGCCGCCTTTTCCGCATAGAGAGGATCAAGCCGCAGCATGTGGCCGTAGTCCTTGATCGTCGTTCCGCAGCCTGATGCGGTGATGACGATGGCATCGAGCCCACCTTCGTCTGCGACCTTGAGCCAGGCGTCGACATTTCGGCGCGCCGCATCAAGTGCCTGGTTCTCGCGCCCCATGTGGTGCACCAGGGCGCCACAGCAGCCTTCACCGGCCGAAACAACGACTTCGATGCCAAAGCGCGTCAACAGCCTGATCGTCGCCTCGTTGATCTCCGGCTTCAGCACCGGTTGCGCGCAGCCCGACAAGAGCGCGACCCGACCGACGCGCTTGCCCTTGGGCGAGTTGGTGCCGGGAATTGCCGATGGGGAGGGCTGCGGCACGGCGCTCGGCGCCAGATCGAGCATGATGCCAAAGGTCCTCAGCAACGGCATGCGCTTCATGAAGCCTGCGAAGGGCCGGACAAGGCCGGCCACCTTCAACGACAGGCGGAAGCGCTGGGGATAGGGCAGCACGGCCGCCAGCACGGAACGCGCCAGCCGGTCCTTGAACGGACGGCGATAGGTTTTCTCGATGTGGACGCGCGCGTGGTCCACGAGGTGCATGTAGTCGACACCGGAGGGACAGGTGGTGGTGCAGGCGAGACAGGAGAGGCAGCGGTCGATATGGGTGACCGTTTCCTTGTCGGCGGCCCTGTCGTTTTCCAGCATGTCCTTGATGAGGTAGATGCGCCCGCGCGGACTATCGAGCTCGTCGCCAAGCGTGACATAGGTCGGACAGGTCGCGGTGCAGAAGCCACAATGTACGCATTTGCGCAGGATGGCCTCGGATTCGGCCACATGCGGGTCGGCAAGCTGCGCGGGGGTAAAATTGGTCTGCAAACGCGAACTCCACTCTCCGGTACTGCGGCACCGCGCCCTTGCGACGTGCTCGGTCACCGCAGCATTCTGATTTCAGCATCCTTCAACCGGAACCGGCTTCAGGGTTTGCGCCGTGGCTTACACCATCCAGGCTTCGGGATTGGTGATCGGCTCTTGACGCGCGGCCCGCTGCAGGCCGACGACGCAGCGCACGACGATCCAGACGGCGGTGGCGATAAAGCCGAGGATGCCGACCAGCACCACCGTCAGCAACAACGATATCAACAGGAACAACAGCGAGATCCAGAAGGTCCGTATTGCCCAGACATAGTGCGTCTCGACCCAGGGTGCCCCCTTGCCGCGATTGAGATAGGCCATCACGACGCCGATGATCGGGGTGATCCCTACCGCAAAGCCCACGAGATAAAGGACATAGATCACCTGGACGTTGATCTTGCCCGGCTCGAGCCAGCGATCGGTCTCGCGGGAAAACGGCGTCTGCGGACCATTATCGCTCATCAACTCCTCCCATGTTCCATCACGCGCGCCTCAGGAGACCGCAGCCATGCGGCCCGGATTGAAGATCCGGTGCGGGTCGAACTTCGCGCGAACGCGTTCGCTCAATTGTGCCACGGCTACGGGTTGTGGTTCAAACGACGGAATGGCGGCACGATAGGCGTCTTCCGCCCTGACGAGGCTCGCGTGACCGCCGCCGAGAACCTTGATGTAGCGGCGCGCGAGTTCCGCTTCCGGGTCTGCCTCCATGCGCAGCCAGACGAGACCGCCCTGCCAATCATAGAAGGCATCGACGCCGGTTTGCAGCCGAAGTGCGGCCACCAGCTGATGGCCAAGCGATGGGGCGACAGACACGCGCCAAAGCGGCTTCTTGCTGCCGTCGGCATAGGGTTTGACGTCGCGGATCTCAGTCCAAAGCTTTGCTGTTTGCGCTGGATCGAGACGCGTCACCGCGCCGAAGCGACCGACCGCCTTCATCAGCTTTTCAGCCCTGATCGCAACGGATGCCTCCAGCCCTTCGAGCCGCAGCACGGTGGCCGCACCATCCGGAAGGCTGCCATCCAGGAACCGTCCACGCACGCTCTCGGGCAGATGCGCGGCACCGGAAACCTCCACGGTCTGCGCCATCGCCTCGGCCATGACTGCCGCGGCTTCGGCATCGTTGAGCCCGGACACCACAATGGTCTGGGACGCCGGCGGCAACGGGAGGACGCGGAAGGTGACTTCGGTGAGGATGCCGAGCGTGCCGTGCGAGCCGGCCAGAAGCTTGACCAGATCGAGGCCCGTGACGTTCTTCATCACCCGCCCTCCGGCCTTGATCGCCTCGCCCTCACCGTTGACGAAGCGAACACCGAGCAGACTGTCGCGGGCAGCGCCCGAAACGTAACGCCTGGGACCGGAGACGTTGGCGGCGAAGACACCACCGATCGTCGGCTCTCCGGACGAGGCGAAGATCGGCCGATGGTCCATCGGTTCGAAGGCAAGCATCTGCCGGTTCTCACCCAGTGCGTCTTCGATCTCGCGCAGCGGCGTTCCGGACAGCGCGGTGATCGTCATCTCGGCTGGCTTGTAGCTGACGATGCCGGAGAGGCGGCGCGTCGACAGCACACGGTCGGCGCGCACGGGATTGCCGAGACCCGAGCGCGTGTTGCCGCCGATCACTGCAAGCGAGGCCTTGTCGGCCGCCATCGCGCGAACGACGGTCGCAATCCCCTCTTCGCTTGCCGGTTCGAAATGCACGATCATGCGGCGGGACGTCCTTCGAGCGGGAAGACCTTGGACGGATTGAGGATCCATTGCGGATCGAAAGCGGCCCGCGCCGCCATCTGCTGGTCGAGGTCGACCTGGTTGTACTGGTGCAGCATGAGATCTCGTTTTTCGATGCCGACGCCATGTTCGCCCGTCAGGCAGCCACCAGCATCGACACAGAGCTTGAGGATATCGTTGCCGGCGGACTCGGCACGCGCCGCGTCTTCCGGGTCGTTGATGTTATAGAGGATCAACGGATGCATGTTGCCGTCACCGGCGTGGAAGACATTGGCGACGCGCAGACCATAGCCAGCGACGATCTCACCGGTGCGGGCGAGCACATGCGAGAGCTGGCTGAGCGGCACCGTACCGTCCATGCAGATGTAATCGGCGATACGACCGGTGGCCCCGAAGGCGGATTTCCGGCCTTTCCAGATTGCGGCCGCTTCCATCGCCGATTGGCATTCCTTGATGGTCGCGACCCCATGACGGCGCGCAACCGCGACGATGCTCGTGAGCATCGCGTCCATTTCCGGCTCTGAACCCTCGACCTCGACGATCAGCAGCGCTTCGACGTCGAGCGGATAGCCGGCATGGGCAAAGGCTTCGCAGATCTCGATCGCCGGCTTGTCCATGAATTCGATCGCGACGGGGATGATGCCGGAACCGATGACGTCGGCGACGCAGGCACCGGCCGCTTCCGATGAGGCGAAGCCGAACAACACGGGTCGAGCGCCCTCAGGCTTGGCGATCAGCCGCACCGTCGCCTCGGTCACGATGCCGAGCTGTCCCTCGGAGCCGCAGACGAGGCCGAGCAGATCATAGCCCGCCGCATCCAGCCCCTTGCCGCCGAGCTCGATCACGGTGCCATCGAACAGCACCATCTTCACGCCCAGCAGGTTGTTGGTGGTGACACCATATTTCAGGCAATGGGCGCCGCCGGAATTCATGCCGATATTGCCGCCGATCGTGCAGGCAAGCTGCGAACTCGGGTCGGGCGCATAGAAGAAACCGTCGGCGGAAACGGCTTCGGAGATGTTGAGGTTGGTAACCCCCGCCTGGACGGTTGCCGTGCGATTGAAGAGATCGACATCGAGAATGCGCGACATCTTCGAAAGGCCGATGACGACCGCATCCTCCTGCGGGATGGCGCCGCCCGAAAGCGAGGTTCCGGCACCGCGCGGCACGACCGGAATACCATAACGGCTGCAATATTTGAGAAGAGCGGCGACCTGCTCGGTCGTTTCCGGCAAGGCAACCGCAAGCGGCATGCGACGATAGGCGATGAAGGCATCGGTCTCGAACGGCTTCAACCCGCGCTCGTCGCTGATCAAACAGTTCTCAGGTAACAGGTCGGCCAGGTCGGCGACAATCTCGCGACGCCGGGCAATAACAGCCTGTTTCGGTTGCAGAAAACCGATCGTCTCCGCCATCAATGCCTCCGGCCGCATGTCAATTGGTTCATTTTCTTTACCACTAGGAGACAACCCTCGCAAATGCTATGAGCTTTTCCGTTTTGGAAACAATGGCAACGATTGATGACGAATTTAGGCGATCTTGAGATTTTTGCACGGGTCGTTTCCACAGGCAGCATGTCGGCTGCCGGTCGGGTGCTCGGCTTTTCCCCAGCGGTCATCTCCAAACGCATCAAGAGGCTCGAAGATCGGCTGGGCACACGGCTGCTGCAGCGCACGACACGGCAGATCTCGCTGACCGAAGCCGGCCAGGGTTTCTATGACCGAGTGCTCGGCATCCTCTCGGGCATCGAGGAGGCCGAGGCCTATGCCTCCGGTCGCTCATCGCATGCGCTCGGCATGCTCCGGATCTCGGCGCCGACCTCCTTCGGCCGGATGCACATCGCGCCGCATCTGACGAAATTCATGAAGGATCATCCGGACCTCAAGCTGCACATCGTGCTGACGGACGAATTCACTGATATCGTCGCCGAAGGCTTCGACATGGCGGTCAGGATTGGCGAACTGGTGGACTCATCGCTCGTCGCACGGAAACTCGCTCCCGTGCGACGGCTGCTCTGCGCCTCGCCGGACTATATCGCTCGCAACGGCGCGCCGAAGGAGATCGGCGATCTTGCCAAGCACCTCTGCCTGCCGGCGCACAACAACGACAACTGGAAGCTCGAAGGGCCGGAAGGTGCCCTGGTCTGGCACCCGGAGGGGCCGCTGGTCACCAATTCCTCGGAAATCGTACGCGCCGCCGTCATCGCCGGTGCCGGCATTGCGCTCCGCTCCACCTGGGATATCGGCCCGGAATTACGCAGCGGCCAGTTGATGCAGGTGCTGCCGCAGTGGGAGGGCTCCAAGCAGCTGACGCTCTCGGCCGTCTATCCGAGCCGCCAGTTCCTGCCGGCCAAGGTGCGACTCTTCATCGACTATCTCGCCGGACTTTACGGGCCGATCCCCTACTGGGAGCAATAGAGGGGCCGCCTCGCGGAAGCCCTCCGCTTCTTTGTCCCCCCCGCAATTCCGGACGCAAAACCGCTACGCACTTTTGCTGGAATTGCTTACTTGTGATCCGCTTCCTCGTGATGTCGGCGGATGCGGCGCACGATCAGCCAGACGCCGGCAACGGCGACGGGAACGGCAAGGCCGGTCAGCAGGCCCGGATCGATCGGGAGTTCGTGGCTGACGGCCTTGGCGAGGTAGCCGAACAACCCGACGACATAGTAGGAGATGGCGGCGACCGACAGGCCTTCAACGGTCTGCTGCAGGCGTAGCTGCAGCTTCGCGCGGCGGTCCATAGAGTTGAGCAGCGCGCTGTTCTGCCGCTCAAGTTCGACATCGACCCAGCTTCGCAGAAGAGCGGTAGCACGGGCGAGCTTGCGCGACAGGTTGGCCTGGCGCTCCTCGACCGACTGACAGGTGCGCATGGCCGGCGCCAGGCGTCGTTCGAGAAAGGTGCCGATGGTCTCGTAGCCCGGCAGCGGTGTCTCGGAGAGCGTGCGAATGCGCTCCTGCACGATGCCGTAATAGGCGCGGCTCGCGCCGAAGCGATAGAGACTGAGCGCGGCACCGGCCTCAAGATCAGCGGCGAGCCGGGTGATCTCGGCCAACATGTCGTCGGCCTCCTCGCGGACATTTTCCTTCATGCGCTGGGTAATTCCGGTCAGACCATCTTCGGTCCGGCGGATCTCCGGCGACAGCGACTGGGCGAGCGGCAGGCCCAGCATCGCCAGTGTGCGGTAGGTCTCGATATCGAGCAGGCGCTGGACCAGCGCGCCGGTGCCCGCCTCGGTCATGCCGCGGTCGATCACCAGGATCTGGGTCAGCCCATCACCGTTCTGGCGGAAGTCGGTGACGATCACGGCCTGGCCGTTCTTGGTTTCGCTGTAGCAGAGGCTCGTCGGATCGAGGAGCTTGATCGCATCCCGGGTTTCGGGCGTGTCCGGCCGGATTTCCAGGCGGATGCCCGAGATCAGCGAGCCCGGCGGCGAAAAGCCGTCGCCGAAGGGATGGATCGGCACCTCTCCGCCAAACTGCTCCGGCGGCGGCGCATCCCAGAAGTAGGTCGAAAACTCGGTGTGACGTTCCCAGCGCAACGTCCCCTGCCCCCAGGACATCGCATGATGGTTCGCGTCGCGCCCCGGCGGCGCAATCCCCCGTGCCCTCGACAGTTCCGACAACACGGCGTGATCGACGATCGAGCCGCCATCCGTCAGGAAGGCGAGCTGGAAGATCACCCGCGGCGTGGTCACCAGCGCATAGGGGCGAGAATGAACCTCGCCCAACGCCAAGGCGCGCATCGGCGCCACCGGAAATGCAAAACTACCCTTTGCCATGAAGCGCTCTTGTCCCCCTCACGCGTTCATCACGACTTTCTTATCAATCGAACGAGCAAAAGAAAAAGGACGCATTGACGCAGTTTGATTTTTGTCAGCTGCCCAAAGTGGACAAGCAAATTGACCACTTGGCGCCAGCTGCCTAGATTGCGGCACAGAGCGGGACAAGGGAACCTTCGCGACTGGCCGCCCCTTTTCGCCCCAACCTATCAGAATCACGATATCTTTTTGGCCGAAGCGACCGGAAATCATCGTGATCCGGGAGACCAAGACGTGACTGACGACCAGATCGACCTCTTCGCCCGCATCAGCCACAGCCGCACGGCGGACGAAGTCGTGCAACAGATCGAGCTGCTGATCCTCGAAGGCGTACTGCGCGACGGCGACCGGCTACCTGGGGAACGGGAGCTTTCCAAACGATTCGACGTATCGAGGCCGATCCTGCGCGAGGCGCTCAAGGAACTGGAAGGGCGCGGCCTCGTCGAAAGCCGACACGGTGGCGGCACCTTCGTCGCCGATGTCGTCGGGCAGATTTTCTCCAAGCCGCTGATCGATCTCATCGCCCGTCATCACAAGGCGACGCAGGATTACCTCGAATACCGACGCGAGCTCGAAGGGCTGACCGCGGAACTGGCCGCCAGCCGCGCCACCGATTTCGACCGGGACATCCTGACCAGGATCATCGAGCGCATGCGAACGGCACACGCCGCCGGCGACTTCGACGCGGAGCTCGAAGCCGATATCGAGCTGCACCAGGCAATCGGCGAAAGCGCCCACAACATCATCCTGATGCACACGCTGCGCGCCTGTTATCGGCTGCTCCAACAGGGCATCTTCTTCCACCGCAACTCGGTCTTCGATGCGCCCGGCGCGCGCGACCGGCTGCTTGGCCAGCACGAGGCGATCTACGACGCGATCATGGCGCGGGACCCGGCGAAGGCAAAGGCCGCGTCGCAGACCCATATCGACTTTGTCGCTGCTGCAACCCGCGAGGTGGAGCGCACCGGCGAATGGAACCGCATCGCCCGCCTGCGTCTGCAGCAACGCGATCGCGCGAGCTGACGGATCGGACCAACGCCGAGTTGCCGGCGCTTTATAAACTGCCGTGGAAACACCATATGCTGTCGTATCTGGACCACAGTGCAGAGGAAAGCTGGCTGCATATCCGGCTGCCCGCCGGCGGCGACGTTTACACGTAACAGGACGCTGCCATACTGGCTTTGACAGAAAACAAAAACACTGATTCGCCGAGAGGAGCGCAGACGACCTTGAACTTCTTGAACAGACTCGCATCCGATGTCCAGTTGATGTTGCGCCGCCCGGCGCGCATGCAATATGCCGCACTCTGCTATCGGATCCGCAAGAAGACCAAGGCTCTCGAAATCCTCATGATCACCAGCCGCGACACCGGTCGCTGGGTCATTCCCAAGGGATGGCCGATGCAGGGCAAGCGCGCCCACGAGGTGGCCGAGCGCGAGGCCTACGAAGAGGCCGGCGTCAAGGGGCGGGTGCAGAAGGCGACAGCCGGCTACTATCTCTACCAGAAGCGCATGGACCATGGCCTGAAGATCTCGGTCAAAGTGCAGGTTCACGCACTGGAAGTCGACGATCTCTGCAAGCACTTCCCCGAAGAAGGCCGCAGGCAGCTCGAATGGGTCGACTACAAGGAAGCGGCTTCTCGGGTCGCCGAGCCTTCGCTGAAGGACCTCATTCTCGCCTTCGGCGAGCGCATGGCGACGCTGCCTGCGCCGATGCCGAAAGCTGCGAACGGCTAGCCTCTCGGACCATCCCGGCCATCCAATGCCCCTGAACGCGAGTTCCCGACGCGCGCGGCACCGATGTCCATCAAATCCACTTGAATGCATGTTGCAGTGGCCTTAGTGGCCATGGTGACAATGGAGTTCCAGGCAGTGGCACAGCCGCGCATACGCCTCGCAAAACAGACGATCGACAAAGATCTCGACAAGCTCAGCCTTGCCGAAGAGGCGTCGCGACATGTCCGCCGCAGCCTGGCGGCGCCGGCGCTCGCCGGTCTCTTTCTGCTTCTGAGCATGGCTTTTGCCGCGAGCTTCGTGACGAGTTCCGCGACTGCGCCAATCATCATCGCCGCTGCTGCGATCGCCGGCTACATGGCCATGAACATCGGCGCGAACGACGTGACCAACAACGTTGGCGCTGCGGTCGGCGCCAAGGCGATGTCGATGGCGACGGCGCTTGCGATTGCTGCCGTGTTCGAGATCGCCGGTGCGATGCTGGCCGGGCGGCAAGTAGCACTGACGATCGAAGCGGGCATCGTCTACGGCGAAGACGTGCTCGGTCCGCAGGCGATCGTCTGGATCATGATGGCCGCGCTTGCTTCATCGGCCGCCTGGATCAACATCGCCACCTATTCCGGAGCACCGGTTTCGACCACGCACTCCATCATCGGCGGCATCGTCGGCGCAGGCATCGCCGCCGCCGGCTTTTCCAGCGTGCAGTGGTGGTCGCTCGCCGGCATCACGCTCAGCTGGTCGGTCTCGCCGCTGCTCGGCGGCGCCATCGCCGCCATCTTCCTCGCCTTCCTCAAGGAATTCATCATTTACCGCGAGGACAAGATCGCCGCGGCCAGGAGATGGATGCCGGTTATCCTCGGCGTTACCGCCGGGAGTTTTACCGCCTATCTTGCTCTGATCGCGCTGGTGCAGGTGGCGGCGATCACGGTGCCCGTGGGCCTCGCCGCCGGCGTCGTTGCGGGGGTGGCAGTCTACCTGCAGGCCAGGCCCTGGATCTTCCGCCAATCGGAAGGCCTCGACAACCGGAATCAGTCCCTTCGCAAGCTCTTCCGCTTGCCGCTGATCGTGGCCGCTGCGCTGCTGTCCTTCGCCCACGGCGCCAACGACGTCTCGAACGCGATCGGCCCGCTATCGGCGATCGTCTCGGCGCTCGACGGCGTCATCACGACGGAGAAATCACCGGCGCCCTTGTGGGAGCTTGCAATCGGCGCCCTCGGCATTTCGATCGGCCTGCTTCTCTATGGCCCGAAGCTCATCCGCGTCGTCGGCCAGGAAATCACCAAGCTCAACCCGATGCGCGCCTTCTGCGTGGCGCTTGCCACCGCCGTCACGGTGCTCCTGGCATCGGCGCTCGGATTGCCGATCAGCTCGACGCACACGGCTGTCGGTGCCGTCTTCGGCGTCGGCTTCTTCCGTGAATGGTATATCCGCAACTCCAAGCGGCGTCTGCAATATGTCCGTCAGCGGACAGGGCAGACCGATTTCATGGATTCGGCGGAGACCAATTTTGCCGAAGTCCGGCGCCGCCGCCTCGTGCGCCGGTCGCATTTCCTCACGATCGTCGCCGCCTGGGTCATCACCGTTCCCGCCTCGGCCGCACTATCGGCCGTCCTTTACTTTATCCTTTCCAGCATTTTCATGTGAAAGCACCCGATATGCGCGCCAATTTTCGCATGCAGCGACTGTTCGTCGAGCACGCTCTTAACGCCGGCTCCACCCAGGAGGCGACGAAGGAACAGTTCAACTACCTGGTCAATGTGCTGCGCTATGAGGAAGGCTCCTCGATCCTCACCTTCAACGGACGCGATGGCGAATGGCGCACCGAACTTTCCTTCGCCAGCAAAAAGCGTTTGGTGCTGACATCGGTCGAGCAGACCCGCCCACAGCCGGAACCCTGCGATCTCGTCTATCTCTTTGCACCGCTCAAGGTCGGGCGGCTCGACTATCTCGTGCAGAAGGCCGTCGAAATGGGTGCAGGCATGCTGCAGCCGGTGATGACCCAGCACGTGCAGGGCAAGCTCGGCAGCATCGAACGGGTCCGCGCCAACGTCATCGAGGCCGCTGAACAATGCGGCGTGCTGGGCATTCCCGATGTGGAAGAGCCGCGTCGGCTTGAGGATGTGCTTTCCACCTGGTCCAGCGACCGCCGCATCATCTTTTGCGACGAAGGCAGCGACAGCCAGAACCCGCTGCCGATCCTTTCCGGCATCAAGGAAAAGAAACTCGCCTTGCTGATCGGCCCGGAGGGCGGATTCTCGGAAGCCGAACGGACGCTGCTCCACAGCCTCGATTTCGTCAGCGCCATTCCGCTAGGGCCGCGGATTCTAAGGGCTGATACCGCGGCCGTCGCCGCCATGGCGGTCATCCAGGCCACTGTCGGCGACTGGCGATAGCCGGTCGCTCCCGGGAAATCCGGTTGCCGCTCGTTCCTCTAGAACAGGGCGGACCTCTGACGACAAGGCATGGTTGGGTCGACGATACCCAGTTCCAACGAGCTTGCTCCAGCGCAAGCAATCGTCCTACTTTTTTTGATGAGATCTTGAAAGAAATTGACTTGCACCGCACCTGATTACGGTTCAAGCAGCCTTCATCAACTCCCGCTATCCAGTGGGAGCCGCCCAAACAAAAGAAGACGCTCATGGCCCGAGATACCACCGACCAGACGCCGGTAACCTCTGTTGCTGACCTGACCGCCTACCTGGCAGAAGGTTCGAAACCGGAGGAGCGGTTCCGGATCGGCACGGAGCACGAAAAGTTCGCCTTCTTTAAGGCGGACAACAGCCCCGTCCCCTATTTCGGCGAGGCCAGCATCCAGGCTCTTCTGAACGGCATGGCCGCCAAGAGCGGCTGGGAACCGATCATCGACGAAGGCAACATCATCGGCCTCGCCGAGCAGTCGGGCAATGGCGCGATCTCGCTGGAGCCGGGCGGCCAGTTCGAACTTTCCGGCGCGCCGCTCGAAAACCTGCACCAGACCTGCAAGGAATCGAACCAGCACCTCGCGGTTCTGCGCGAAGTCGCCGAGCCGCTCGGCATCCGTTTCCTCGGCATCGGTGGCAGCCCGAAGTGGACCTTCGCCGAGACGCCGCGCATGCCGAAATCGCGTTATGGCATCATGAGCCGCTATATGCCCAAGGTCGGCACCAAGGGCCTCGACATGATGTATCGCACCTGCACGATCCAGGTGAATCTCGACTTCTCCTCGGAAGAGGACATGCGCCGCAAGATGCAGGTTTCCTTGAAGCTGCAACCGCTCTCAACCGCCCTCTTCGCCAGTTCGCCGTTCACTGACGGCAAGCCGAACGGGCTGCTTTCCTGGCGCGGCGACATCTGGCGCGATACCGACAACCAGCGCGCCGGCCTGCTGCCGTCCGCCTTCGGCCCGAATTTCGGCTTTGCCGACTATGTCGAATGGGCACTGGACGTGCCGATGTACTTCGTCGTGCGCGACGGCCACTATCACGACTGTACCCACGTCACGTTCCGCCAGTTCATGGGCGGGGCGCTGAAGGGCGAGATCGCCGACTGGCAGCCGAACATGGGTGACTGGACGAACCATCTTTCGACGCTGTTCCCCGACGTCCGGCTCAAGCGCTTCCTTGAGATGCGTGGCGCCGACGGCGGCCCCTGGCGGCGGATATGCGCGCTGCCGGCCTTCTGGGTCGGCCTGCTCTACGACCGCGAGGCGCTCGATGCCGCCGAGACCCTGACGCGCGACTGGACCCTTGAGGAAGTGACCGCCATGCGAGACACGGTGCCCGTGCAGGCGCTCGCGACCAAGTTCCGCAGCGGCAACCTCTACGACATTGCCCGCGAGGTGATCCCCATTTCGCGTGGCGGCCTGAAGCGCCGCAACCGGCTGAACGGCGACGGTATCGACGAAAGCCAGTTCCTGGCACCGCTCGACGAAGTGCTCGCCAAGAAGGCGACGCTCGCCGAAGATCTGCTGGCGCTCTACAACGGCCGCTGGAACGGCTCGGTCGAGCCGGTCTTTGCTGAATACCAGTACTAGGGCTTACAAAGCACGTTTCAAAAAGCGGTTTCCAGACCCCGATTTCCCGTTATAGTGCAAGGATATGCGCCGTTTGCAGCGGCGCGATTCAAGATGCCGAAGGGGAACTGGCATGGCACCGCTTTTTGACATGTTCGCGCAGGCGCAAAATGGCAAAGCCATCGAACTGATGGCTCAACAATTCGGCATCGCCCAGGAGCAGATGACGAAGGCGACGGCGGCATTGTTGCCGGCGTTTTCGGCCGCCTTCAAGCGCAACACAGCCAACCCTTATGATTTCGGCGCGCTGCTTACGGCGCTCGGTAGCGGCAACTATGCCAAATATTTCGAAGACATGAGCCAGGCCTTCACACCGCAAGGCATGGTCGACGGCAACGGCGTGCTCGGACAGTTGTTCGGCTCGAAGGAAATGTCGCGGGCGATCGCCGCCCAGGCCGCCCAGGTCACCGGCATCAGCCAGGAGATCTACAAGCAGATGCTGCCGGTCATGGCCGACACGCTGATGGGCGGGCTGTTCAAGCAAACGACCGGGCAGTTCGCCGCCGCGGGCGATGCCTTTGCCAACAACCCGATGGCGACAGCCATGCGGCAGTGGATGGAAGCGGCAGGCTTTGCCAAGAAGCCGGAGCCGCAACCCAACCCCTTCGACAATCCCTTCACCCAGGCGATGCGGGGTTTCTTCGGCATGGCCCCGAAGAAGGAAGAGAAGTCGAAGACAGCCGACGTCTTTGCCGACAACCCTTTCGTCAAGGCGTTTCAGGACATGATGCAGGCGGGCGCCACTGGCGCACAGAAGCCGGCAGCCGACAATCCGGCGCTTGCCCAGTTCTCCCAGGTGATGAACAGCATGTTCGACACCGGGCTGGAGATGCAAAAGGAATACCAGAAGAACGTCGAGGCGCTGTTCGACCTCTACAAGACCGGTCCCGGCACAAAGAGCTGAAACGCCCTTCCCCTCGACACACTCCATACCTCCGCCGGACGCAGCAAGTGGCTGCGTCGTCGAGTGCTTGAGCGCCTTTCCGAATACACATCTGAAAAGAAAAAGGCCCGGTACATGTCTTGGTCATGCACCGGGCCAAGCGGCAGGGTTATTGGCTCTACCCTGCGGGGAACGTTTGAGCGCGCGGACAATACGGCCAGCAGCACCGAAACTCTGGAATTCTGAGCATGACCCGCGGCGGCGGCAGGCTTTCACGGATCATGCTCGACTGGCACACACCCTAAGCGGCGGGATGCGCCATGGGGGACAATCAGTCGTGGCGGGTTCCCTTGTAGAAGAGGCTCGCACGGTTTCGCGAAGCGCGCGTCAGGTAACTGGCCGGATTTTCGAAGAAGGGCGAGGTGATCGCCTCGCGCACATCTTCTCGCTTCAGCCCCATGTCCAGGAGCTGACGGTCATCCATGTCGTTCAGACGGCTGATCGCGTATCGGTTTCTGAGTTGGCGCCATACGGACGTCAGCATGGCTACGACGCCGACTGTGCGGGGGGCATAGGACTGCTTCCCTGCAACGAGGTCGAGATCGAGGACGTGCTGTGTCGTGCGCATGACGGTCTCCTTTTTCGGCACGAAGAGACCCATCCCTGCGGGGGAGGTCAAACGCAGGGGCGGGCCAAAAGATTTGGGAATCACCGGCAAAATTGCCGGCGGGGGATCGATGAATTTGCCCCCGATTGATCGCAAATCCTTATTGATCAGTCCAACGAATGTTTTTAATGATATTCATCAAACAATCTTATGGATGCATCACGGCCATGTCCGCACCGCTCGATATCGATCAGCTCCAGACCTTTGTCGCGATCGCCGACACGGGCAGTTTCACCAAGGCGGCCGACCGGGTCTTCAAGACTCAATCCGCCGTATCGATGCAAATGCGCCGCCTGGAGGAGCGCATCGGCAAAGCACTCTTCATGAAAGACGGCCGCGGCAACCGGCTGACCGTCGAGGGCGACCGGCTGCTGAATTTCGCCCGCCGGATGATCCGCCTGAACAACGAAGCGATTGCCTCCTTCGACGACAACCGCCTCGAAGGAACGCTCAGGATCGGCACGCCCGACGATTACGCCGACCGCTACATGCCCGAGATCATCATGCGTTTTGCCAAGACGCATCCGAATGTCGAGCTCTACATCGTCTGCGAGCCCTCCGTGGATCTCGCCGAGAAGATGGCGAAGGGCGACCTCGACATCGCGCTGGTCACGCACAATCCGCGCGCCCGCGCGTCGGACGTGGTGCGGACCGAGCCGCTTTGCTGGGTGAGCTCGATCAACCACCCACTGCCCGAGAACGCACCGATCCCGCTTGCGGTCGGTCGCCGCGACTGTCTGTGGCGCCAGGCCGCCTGTGCAGCGCTCGATGCGACCGGGCGGGAGTACCAGATCCTGTTCACCAGCTGGTCGTCGACGGTCGTCGCCGCGGCGGTACTCGCAGGCATGGCGGTATCGGTCCTGCCGGAATCGGCATTGCGGCCGGGCATGAAGGTGCTGACGCTCGCCGACGGCTTCCCGGCGCTGGCGCCGGTGCAGATCGGCATCATGAAGCGTCCAGGCCTCTCGCCCTCGCTTTCGAATGCGATCAGCAACCACATCACCGCCTGCCTCGACAACATCACGCCGATCAGCGCCAATGATGACCTCGAGGCCGACATCAAGGGCTTCCCGCGCTATCCGCGTCTCAGGCAAAGCCACATGCTGCCTGGCTGGTAAGAGCCGGCAGAAACCAAAAAGGCCACGCATAGACAGGTACGTGGCCTTTTCTTTTTCCGAGGCCATTCGAGCGCTCGCTTGCCTATTCGGCAGCGGTTCTGACAGTCTCCGCTTCGTAGCCATGTGCCGCCTGAAGCGCTGCGCGGACGCCGGCTTCATAATCCGGATGAACGCGCTTGAAATGTGCAAGCTGACGTTCGACGATCAGCCCAGGCACGCCACCCATGGCAGCGGCGATGTTTGCAAACAGCCGCGCCTTCTCGCCGGCATCGAACAGATTGAACAGCGCGCGCGGCTGGCTGTAGTCGTCGTTGCCTTCGCGGTGGTCGTAGCGCGCCATGTCGCCGCTGGTGCGCAGTGGCGGCTCCATCGCGGACGGTTGCTCGACCGGGCCATTGAACGAATTCGGCTCGTAATAGGCATCCGGATTGCCGGTCTGGATGCCGCCGAACGTGTTCATCTGGCCATCGCGGTGATAGTGGTGCACCGGGCATTTCGGCCGATTGACCGGGATATGCTCATAGTGGGTGCCGAGGCGATAGCGGTGGGCATCGGCATAGGAGAACAGGCGCGCCTGCAGCATCTTGTCTGGCGAGAAGCCGATGCCGGGTACGATGTTGGACGGCGAGAAGGCGGCGTTCTCGATCTCGGCGAAGTAGTTCTCCGGATTGCGATTGAGCTCCAGAACGCCCACCTCGATCGGCGGGTAGTCCGAATGCGGCCAGACCTTGGTGACGTCGAAGGGATTGTAGGGGGTCTTGTCCGCCTCGAGTTCCGGCATGATCTGCACCTGAAGCGTCCAGCGCGGATAGTTGCCCTCTTCGATGGCGCTGTAGAGCGCTTCCTGGTAGCTTTCGCGTGTCCGGCCGATCACGTCCGCGGCCTCGGCATTGGTGTAGAACTTGTGGCCGTGCTGGGTCTTGAAGTGGAACTTCACCCAACAACGTTCGCCGGCATCGTTCCAGAACGAGAAAGTGTGGGAGCCGTAGCCGTTCATGTGCAGCGGCGACACCGGACATCCGCGGTCGGACATCAGGATCGTGACCTGGTGCAGGCTTTCCGGCGACAGCGACCAGAAATCCCACATGGCGGTCGCCGAACGGAGGTTGGTTTTCGGATGGCGCTTCTGGGTGTGGATGAAGTCCGGGAACTTGTAGGCATCGCGGATGAAGAAGATCGGCGTGTTGTTGCCGACGAGGTCCCAATTGCCCTCGGGCGTATAGAATTTCAGCGCGAAGCCACGCACGTCGCGTTCGGCGTCAGCGGCGCCCAGTTCACCCGCAACCGTGGAGAAGCGCGCCAGCATCGGCGTTTCAGCGCCCGGCTGCAGAACCTTGGCCTTGGTGTACTTCGAGATATCGCCCGTGATCTTCAGGGTGCCATAGGCGCCCCAGCCCTTGGCATGCACGGCGCGCTCGGGAATGCGCTCGCGGTTTTGATGCGACAGCTTCTCGATAAGCTGGTAGTCCTGCATCATGACGCCGCCGCGCGGACCGGCCGTCAGCGAATTCTGGTTGTCCGGTACCGGCGCTCCGGCGCTCGTCGTCAATATGGGTCGATCTGACATCGCGTCCTCCTGTCAAAGGGTTCGCGCCCGGGAGATCGCGCAGGGTTTCACCGCCTGCCCGACGACAGCCAGGGCGGCTGCCAGCCGCCACTTGGGCGACGCTCAAAGCCCGGACGCTTTGGCAAGGCGGTTTTCCCACAGGCGATCGATAATCTCCAATTGCATATAAATTAAAACTCGATAGGATTTTCCTATCATGCTTACACTCAGACAGATGCGCTATTTCGAGGCGCTTGCCTCTGCTCGCCACTTCGGCAAGGCCGCCGAACTCGTCCACGTCAGCCAGCCGGCGCTCTCCGCCCAGATCATGGAAATGGAGAACCACCTGGGCGTGAAGCTTGTGGAGCGCAGCCGCAGCGGCGTTTTCCTCACCCGCAAGGGCGAAGAGGTGCTGACTCGCACCCGGGCCATCCTCGCGGAAGTGGACATGCTGGAGCAGAGCGCCCGCGCCAGCTCCGGCACACTCGAAGGACGTATCCGCATCGGCGTCATCCCGACGCTTGCTCCCTATCTCGTGCCGCGACTGGTGCCGCACTTGCGCCGCGTCTATCCGGCGATCGAGATCGAATTGAAAGAGTCGGTGACGTCGCGACTGGTCGCCGACCTCGGCGAGGGCCTGCTCGACGCCGTCGTTGCCGCACTGCCGATCGAGACTGACGGGCTTTTGACGAAACCGCTCTTTTCCGATCGTTTCTTCATGGCGATGGCGGACGACGAGCGAAACATCCTGATGTCGCCGCTGACCGAAGACCAGGTGGATGTCGAACAGCTGCTCCTGCTCGAAGAGGGGCATTGCCTGCGCGATCAGGCACTTGCCGTCTGCAGCACGGCCGGCAAGCGCCGTCTCGTCTCGTTCGGCGCCACCTCGATGACGACGCTCCTGCAGATGGTCGCCAACGGCATGGGCATGACGCTGATCCCCGAAATCGCGATCGCGACCGAGGCGGCGCGCAACTCGATCCGGATCGTCCCCTTCGCTGCACCCGAGCCGGCGCGCGAGATCGGCCTCGTCTGGCGCCGCAGCAGCCCGCGCGAGCGCGACATGGAAGCGCTCGCAGCGGCGATCAGCGGTTGCGCCGACGACATCCTCCAGGCGGCTGCCGCCTGACCGGAACCACGCTCAGGCGAGCTTGGCCTTCAGGAATTCGACCGTCCGGCTCCAGGCAAGATCAGCAGCGGGCTTGTCGTAGCGCGCGGCCGAGGTATCGTTGTTGAAGGCGTGGTTGACTCCGTCATAAACGTAGATGGTTGCGTCCTTGCCGTTGTCCTTGAGGGCCTTCCGGTAAGCGTCGATGCCAGCATTGATGCGCTCGTCGAGCCCGGCATAATGCAACAGCAGGGCGGCCTTGATTTTCGGCACATCAGCCGCCGGCGGCTGCGCGCCATAATAGGCGACGCCGGCCTTCAGATCCGGGGAACCGACGGCGAGCCGATTGACAAGTCCCCCGCCCCAGCAGAAGCCGGTGGCGCCGACCTTGCCGGTCGACTGCTGATGCCCTTCAAGGAAGCTGACCGTTGCCGCGGCATTCGCCGTCGTTGCCGCCGCATCCAGAGCACCGATCATCTCACGCGCCTTGTCCTCGTCCGTCGGCGTGCCGCCCGAAGGAGACAAGAAATCCGGTGCGAGCGCTAGGAAACCTTCGAGCGCCATCCGCCGCGCCACGTCGCGAATATGCGGATTGAGCCCGCGGTTCTCGTGGATGACGATGACGGCCGGCAGCTTGCCGCTGATCTCCGCCGGGCGAACGAGATAACCCTTCATGTCGCCGCTCGCGCCGGGGTAGGAGATTTCCTCGCCCATCACGCGGGCATCGGTGGCGGCAATGATCTCGGCCTTGGCGCCGTTGGCGGCAAGCAGCGGGGCGATCGCAGCGGCGGCGGCGGCGGAGCCCGCCAGGCCCGTGAGCCTTTCCATGAAGCGACGACGATCGAGGGTAAGATGCGTGTATTCGTCGTAGGCGTCGATCATCGCCTGCGTGATTGTCGGTTCCTGCATGTCAGGCTCCTTCGGTTCCGTTGTCCCGCGGCGGCAGACAGAACCGCCCGCGACAGCATAGGTCGGCGGGCGGTCTCGAACAGACAAACTTATGTTACTGGCCGTGAACGACGGTCAGCCGTTGAGATCGAGCACGATGCGGCCGTCGATCTTGCCTTCCTCCATGCGCTTGAAGATCGCGTTGATGTTCTCGATCTTGTCCCAGGTGGAATGCGAGGCGACCTTGCCTTCACCGGCGAACTCCAGCGACTCCTCCAGATCCTGGCGTGTGCCGACGATCGAACCACGGATGGTGATGCGCTTCAGTACGGTATCAAAGATCGGCAGGCACATCTGGCCGGGCGGCAAGCCGACCAGCGCCATCGTGCCCTTGGAGCGCAGCATGTTGAAGGCCTGCTCCATCGCCTTGGGGGCCACCGCCGTGACCAATGCGCCATGCACACCGCCGGTCGCCTTCTGGACCTGTTCGACCGCGTCCTTGTCACGCGCGTCGACGACGACGTCGGCGCCGAGCTTTCGTGCAAGCTCCAGCTTGTCCGGGAAGATATCGACGGCGGCGACATGCATGCCCATCGCCTTGGCATATTGCACCGCCATGTGGCCAAGGCCCCCGATGCCGGAGATCAGCGCCCATTCTCCGGGGCGCACCTCTGTTTCCTTCAGACCCTTGTAGACGGTGACGCCGGCGCAAAGGATCGGTGCGGCCGCTCCGAACTCGAGCTTTTCCGGCAGGCGCCCGACGAAATCCGGGTCGGCAAGGCCATATTGGGCAAAGGTGCCGTTGACCGAATAGCCCGTGTTCTGCTGGCTGCCGCAAAGCGTTTCCCAGCCGGTGCGGCACGGCGTGCAGCCGCCGCAAGCCGTGTGCAGCCACGGCACGCCGACGCGGTCACCTTCCTTCAGCCGCGTTACACCGCTGCCGAGTTTGGCGACATAACCGACGCCTTCGTGTCCGGGAATAAAGGGCGGCTTCGGCTTCACCGGCCAATCGCCGTTGGCGGCGTGCAGGTCCGTGTGGCAGACGCCCGTCGCCTCGTATTTGATCAGCACCTGGCCGGGGCCTGGCTCCGGTATCGGCACATGCTCGATTACCAGCGGCTTGCCGAATTCGCGAACCACGGCGGCTTTCATCGTTGCGGTCATCTCGTCCTCCGATGCATTGTCGTCCTAGGTCGGCGATGTCACGCCAACGGCAGCCAGACTACACGCGGAAGCCGCAGCGCGTACTTGATACACATCAAGGCGCGAAATCAGAGACGCAAACTGTCTCAGATCTGAGCCACGTCAGCGACGCAGCAGGGTGCTGTGTGCTCGGATGAACGGCAAAAGGTCGCTTCGACCGCGGTCAGCTCATCGCCATCCAAACGGCAAGCCACACCCACATGGCAAACAGCGTCGCGACGCCCCCCATGAACAGCGGGCGGCGATAGCGGATGCGGTTGCTGGTGACGTGCACGCAGGCGTGCACATACCGCAGCACGACGAAGAGCCAGGCAAGAGCCAGCGAGACGATGTTGTCGGCCTCGGTGATGTAGAGCAGTACGCAGCAGACGTAGAACAGGACCGGCAGCTCGAACTGGTTGGCGATGCTGTTTTTTACCACCAGGCTTTCACCCGGCTCATCGCGGTTCTCGCGAAATTGGGCGGCATGCACCTTGCCGGCGCGCACGAGGCTCACACGGCGGGAGGAGAGCAGTGCGTAGAGGCAAAAGACGAGGAAGACATGGGCCACGATCGGCCAGAAAATCTCAAAACCCGTCATACGCCTACTCCCTGAAACATGCTTGCAGCGCCGCGTCCTATATGACGCTTCGGGGTCGCTGCAACTCTCTAAGACTTGCTGAAAATCACCTGCTTTGAAAAGCCAAAGGCGCCGCGCGATGACGCGGCGCCTTTGGAATGCAATCACGATCAGTGCGCGCCGGGATAGTTCGGGCTTTCGCGGGTGATCGTCACGTCATGGGCGTGGCTTTCGCGAAGGCCGGCACCGGAGATGCGCACGAACTGGGCGCGCTCCTGGTATTCCTTGATCGTCGGGCCGCCGACATAGCCCATGGATGCCTTGAGGCCGCCGGCCAGCTGGTGCAGCACGCCTGCAACCGGGCCCTTGTAGGGAACCTGGCCTTCGATGCCTTCCGGAACCAGCTTCAGCGTGTCACGCACTTCCGCCTGGAAGTAACGGTCAGCCGAGCCGCGGGCCATGGCGCCGACGGAACCCATACCTCGATAGGCCTTGAACGAGCGGCCCTGGTAGAGGAACACTTCGCCCGGGCTTTCATCGGTGCCGGCGAGCAGCGAACCGATCATGACGGCCGAAGCACCGGCAGCGATCGCTTTGGCAAGGTCGCCGGAGAACTTGATACCGCCATCGGCGATGACGGGAATGCCGGCCGCCTGAGCGGCTTCGACGGCGCCCATGATCGCAGCGAGCTGCGGCACGCCGACGCCGGCGACGATGCGCGTGGTGCAGATCGAGCCCGGGCCAATGCCGACCTTGACCGCATCCGCACCGGCATCGATCAGCGCCTTGGTACCTGCGCCGGTGGCGACGTTGCCGGCCATGATGCGAACCGAGTTCGAGAGTTTCTTGACGCGACCGACGGCATCGAGCACGCGCTGCGAATGGCCGTGAGCAGTATCGACGACGATCAGGTCGACGCCGGCATCGATCAGACGCTCGGCACGCTCAAAGCCGTCATCGCCGACCGAGATGGCGGCGGCGGCGCGAAGGCGACCCTGGGCATCCTTCGAGGCGTTCGGGTTCAGCTGCGCTTTCTCGATATCCTTGACGGTGATGAGACCGACGCAACGGCCGTCGCCATCGACGACGAGCAGCTTTTCGATGCGATGGGCGTGCAGCAGGCGCTTGGCTTCCTGCTGGTCGACGCTTTCCTTGACCGTGACCAGGTTCTCATGGGTCATCAGCTCGTGGATCTTCTGGTTCGGATCCGAGGCGAAGCGGACGTCGCGGTTGGTGAGGATGCCGACGAGGCGGCCCTGCTTCTGGCCACCGGCACCGCCGTTTTCGACGACCGGGATGCCGGAAATGCCATGCTGCTTCATCAGGCCCAGCGCGTCGGCGAGCTTGGCTTCGGGGCCGATCGTCACCGGATTGACGACCATGCCGCTTTCGAACTTCTTGACCTGACGGACCTCTTCGGCCTGTTCGGCCGGCGTCAGGTTACGGTGGATGACGCCGATGCCGCCGGCCTGAGCCATGGCGATCGCGAGACGCCCTTCGGTCACCGTGTCCATGGCCGAAGACAGGATCGGCAGGTTGAGATCGATGTCCTGCGCAATGGTGGTCGCGATGTTGGTCTGACCCGGCATGACTTCGGAATGTCCGGGCAGGAGCAGAACGTCGTCGAAGGTCAAAGCCTCCAGACCAGTTGCCGTTTCGATGATGCGCGCCATGGCCAATTCCCTTCAAATAGCGAAAATCCCCGGGGACGGGCTGCGATTTGTCCACCGGGCGACTTCAAAGCGTGTCTTGGAAGTTGGCGAGGGCTCGTAACACGGATATGTCAGGATGAAAATAGCCAAAGCCGGGAAATGTCCCGCCTTCGGCCGATATTTGTTGCAGAGCAGCATTTTCGCGCGATACGCCCCCTGAACCGGCTGGTTGCCGATCAGATATCGAGCTGATAGCTGACGGGCACGAAGCGATAGCCTTCGCCCTGTTTCTCGACGAAACCGACGGCGGGGAACGGCATGTGGTAGCCAATGAAGGGCAGCCGGTCGCTGGCGATCATGTCGAAGACCCTGCGGCGCGTCTCGGCCGCCTTCGCCTTGTCCATGTCGAAGCGCACTTCCCAATCGGGGCGCTGCAGCGACAACACGTAGTGGTTGGCGGTATCGGCCGTCAGCATCATGCCCTTGCCGTCGGAATCGAGGCGGAACACCATATGACCCGGCGAATGACCAAAGGCGGCAACGGCCGAGATGCCGGAGACCACCTCCGCGCCATCGCCGATGAAGGTGGTCTTTTCCGCCAGCGGCACCACCTTTTCCAGCACTGCCTTGTGGCCGTTTTCCGCCGGTGTGCCGGCCCGCGCCGGATCCTTCCAGAAGGCGTATTCGGCTTCGCCCATCACGTAGCGAGCATTGGCAAAAGCCGGCTTGCCGGCCTCCATGAGGCCGGCGATGTGATCGCCATGCATATGGGTCACCACGACGACAGAGACCTGCTCCGGCGCATAACCGGCGGCGCGCATGCCTTCGACGAGGCGGCCCATGCCGGCTTGCCGGCCACCCTCACCCATGCCGGTATCGAAGAGCACGACATCCGTTCCGGTATCAACGAGCACCGGCGAGAAACTGTTGATCAGCGCCTCCGTCGGCAGAAAGTTCTGCTGCAGCAGCTCCGCGACCGCCTGCTGCGGCTGGTTGGTGCCGTAGATCTCGTGCGGTTTCTCGGTGACGCGGGTGCCGTCATTGACGACAACGACCTTGAAAGCGCCAAGTTTGAGGGATCGGATCGGGGGATGGCTAGCGTTCATGTCGGTCTTTTCCGCCTTTTCCTCAGCCACCGCAACGCCCGTCATCAATGTTGGCGCCGCCAGCACGCCAAATGCTCCCGCCCCCATCAAGGTCCTGCGCTTCATCGACATCTCGCTCATCATCCATTCCCACCTTGTTGCCCTGTTGAATCCCGTTGCCCATGGACAACTGGGCCAGAAGTAGCGTCTTGACAGCAAAGGCCAGCCGGGATCACAGGCTTTTGATCCGCAATCACCGGTTTCGCCCCGACAAAAGCCATCACCGGCATTATTAGCTTCTGCTTATCGCAGACCGACTCCGAAGCGCCGTTTCATGAACCGTATCGTCCCGATGATCCTCGCCGTCGCTCTCTTCATGGAGCAGATGGATTCGACCGTAATTGCCACGTCGCTGCCTGCCATCGCGCGCGACATCGGCGTCGGCCCGATTACCCTCAAGCTGGCGCTGACGGCATACATGGTGGCACTGGCGATCTTCATTCCCCTGAGCGGCTGGATGGCGGACCGCTTCGGCGCCAAGAAGATCTTTCGCGCGGCGATCCTCGTCTTCATCGCCGGCTCCATCTTCTGCGCAATCTCCAACAGCCTTGTCGCCTTCGTCTTCTCGCGCTTCCTGCAGGGCATGGGCGGGGCGATGATGACGCCGGTCGCCCGCCTCGTGCTGGTGCGCGGCACGCCGCGCAGCGAACTCGTCTCGGCGATGGCGCTTCTCACCATACCGGCGCTTGTCGGCCCACTTGCCGGGCCGCCGCTCGGCGGCTTCATCACCACCTATTTCTCCTGGCACTGGATCTTCCTGATCAACGTGCCTGTCGGCATCGCCGGGTACATCCTCTCGGGCATCTATCTGCCGGAAATGGAAACGCGCGATCCGCCGCCGGTCGATGCGCTCGGTTTCGTGCTTGGCGGCATTGCCGCATCCGGCATCGTCTTCGGCCTGTCAGTGATCAGCCTACCGGCCCTGCCGCCTGCCGTCGGCATCGCCTCGGTGGCGATCGGCGTGGTCGCGGCTCTGCTCTATATCCGACATGCCCGCCGCCATCCGGCACCGGTTCTCGATCTCAAGCTCTTCAAGGACAGCGCGTTTCGCGCCGCCTCGATTGGCGGCACGATCTTTCGCATCTCGGTCGGCGCCGTGCCCTTCCTGATGCCTTTGATGCTGCAGGTGGGCTTCGGGCTCAATCCGTTCCAGTCGGGCCTCATCACCTTCATCGGCGCGGTTGGGGCCATCACCACGAAGTTTTATGCTCGGCGGGTGCTTGCCTTTGCCGGCTTCCGCACGACCCTGATCCTCGCAGCCATCCTCGCCGCGATCACCACCTTCGCCAACGGCTTCTTCACACCGGCAACACCCTATCTGGTGATGATCACCGTCCTGCTGATTGCAGGCTTTGCCCGCTCCTTCTTCTTCACCAGCGTCAACGCACTTTCCTTTGCCGACATCGATGACGAGGACGCCAGCAAGGCGACCTCGATGAGCGCGGTACTGCAGCAGATCAGCCTGGCGCTCGGCGTTGCCGTTGCCGGCGCGATCCTGGAAATCGAAACGAAGCTCAGCGGCGGCCCGCTGCAGCTCGACGATTTCCACACTGCCTTCATGATCATCGCCGCCGCCAACCTGATCGCGGCGATCCCGTTCCTGACCATGGCGAAGAACGCCGGCGCCTCGGTCTCCGGGCACCGGCTGCCGGCCCGCGAAATCGAAACGGCCGCGGGGAAGTAAGGAAATTCAGAGAAAGGCGTGGCTGCCTCCGGGCCGCGAGGGCGACGCGAACTTACTCCGGGCGCTCGCAGACGGCAGCGATCTTGTTGCCGTCGAGATCGCGCACCCAGGTGCCATAGAAGTTCGCGTGGAAGGGACGCAGTCCCGGCGCGCCCTCGTCCGTGCCGCCATTGGCAAGGGCTGCCGCGTGAAAGGCATCGACGGCCGCGCGCGTCTCGGCCGTGAGGGCGATGCTCACGCCATTGCCGTAGGTGGCGGGTTCGCGGTTGAATGGTGTTACCACCCAGAAGCGGATGCGGTCGCCGGCAACGCCATAGCCGATCTCGGTCTCGTCCTGCCGCTGGCGGTGGAAGCCGAGCGCAGGCAGCACTGCATCATAGAACGCGCCGGCACGTTCGAGATCGTTGGTGCCGACGGTCACGTAGAGCAGCATGTTATTCGGCCGCCTCGTCTTCGGTCTCAGTCTCGCTACCGGCCTTCTGACGTCCCTTGAAGCCCTTGGCGAGCAGGAACATTTCGACCGATTCGGCCCGCGACGAGGCCGGCTTCACATGAATGACCTGGCGGAAATTCTGCTTGAGCATGTTGAGCAGCTCGCGCTCCGTGCCGCCCTGGAAGGTTTTCGCGAGGAAATGCCCGCCCTCGGCCAGCACGTCGACGGCGAAATAGGCGGCGACCTCGCAGAGATGCATGGTGCGCAGATGGTCGGTCTGGCGGTGGCCTGTCGTCGGCGCCGCCATATCCGAAATCACGAGATCCGGTGTACCGCCGATCGCTTCCTTCAGCTTCTCCGGTGCTTCAGGGTCGAGGAAGTCCATCTGCAGAAAACGTACGCCCGGGATCGGGTCCATTTCGAGGAAATCGATCGCCGCAACGCGCGGATCGGTGTCGGTCGAATTGGTGACCTTGGCGGCAATCTGCGACCAGCTTCCAGGCGCGGCACCGAGGTCGATGATGCGCCGGGCGCCGCTCAGAATTTTGTGCTTCTCGTCGATCTCCAGCAGCTTGAACGCCGCGCGGGCGCGATAACCCTCGAGCTGGGCTCGCTGCACATAGGGATCGTTGATATGGCGCTCCAGCCAGCGGCGGGAGGATGCCTTGAGCTTGCCCTTCTTGACCTTCTGGCCAAGCTTGCGGCCGCTACGGTTGCCGCCAACAGGGGGTTTCGTCATGGCTTGTTTCCTTCGTGGCTGCCGGAGGCATTGGAACCGCGCTGGTGGCGGCGCGGCCGCGACCGGCGCCAGGCGCCGTCGTCCGCCATCATATCGGTGAGCAGGCCTTCGCGCAGGCCGCGATCGGCGACGCGCATGCGCGTCGACGGCCAGCGGCGGCGGATGGCCTCGAGGATCGCACAGCCCGCCAGCACCAGGTCGGCGCGATCCGGACCGATGCAGGGATTGGCGGCGCGCGCATTGAAATCCCAGGAGAGCAGGCGCGCCTGCATGGCAGAGACCTCGTCGTCGGTGAGCCACAGCCCATCGACTCGGCGGCGATCATAGCGCGGCAGGTCGAGATGCACGCCGGCGAGCGTCGTCACCGTGCCGGAGGTGCCGATCAGGTGGAAGCCGCTGCCGGACGCGCCATTTGCCAGCGCCTCGACCGGTGGGCTGTCGAAGCGGGCGAGCATGCCCTCCACTTCCTGCACCATCGCCTCGAAGCTTGCCGGCGTCACATGCTGGCCGCCATGGCGCTCCGAAAGCGTGACGACGCCGACCGGCAGCGAGGTCCAGTGGGTGATGTGATTGGCAAGCCGGTTCGACCGGGCATCGCCAATCCGGATGACGGCGATCTCGGACGAGCCGCCGCCGATATCGAACAGAACGACCGAGCGCGTTTCGCGGTCTACCAGCGACGAGCACCCGGAAACGGCAAGCCGTGCCTCCGTCTCGCGGTTGATGATCTCGAGATCGAGGCCGGTTTCCCGCGCCACCCGCTCAAGGAAGGTTTCCCCGTTTTCAGCAGCGCGCGCGGCTTCGGTCGCGATCAGGCGGCTGCGGCGGATCGTACGGGCGCCGAGCTTCGAGGCGCAAATCTTCAACGCTTCGACCGCGCGCTCCATCGCTTCGTCCGACAACCGGCCGCTGGCGCCCAGCCCCTCGCCCAGGCGAACGATGCGCGAAAAGGCATCGACCACCCGGAACTGGCCGGGACGGGTCGGCTGCGCAATCAGCAGTCGGCAATTGTTGGTGCCGAGGTCGAGCGCCGCATAGAGCGGCGCCGGCGGCTCGCCGGCTGCAACATAGGGCGCACGCGGCTGTTCGGCGCGCTGGCCTGGCCGATGCTGCGCACCTGCCTGTGCATTGGAGGCGGAAGATCCCGATCGTGTGCTGCCGCTACCATCGCCACCAGCCCTTTGCTGCGTCGGCTGGCGCTCGCCGCTCGTCAGCGGCCGGCCCTGAAGCCCACGGCGATGCCGTGCCTTCTTGCTGCGCTTGTGGCCCTTGCGCTCGCCGAGCGAGGGCTCGACGAGTTGCGCGCGATCGCCCTGCGGAGCGGACGCAACTGCGGCCTGTTGTTTTGCTGATTTCGAACGACGACGACGCTTGCGCTTGCGCGCCGGTTCCGCCTCGTTCTCTCCTGCGGGACGCCCTGCCGTACCGGCACTGCCGGACTGGCTGGCAATTGCAGACGGCGAAGCAGACGACTTGCGTCGTTTCCGCTTGCCCTTGCCGTTGCGCGGACCGAGCTTCGATCCATCACTGCGGCCTGCTGCCGACGCCCCGGATTCAGACGGCTTTTCGCCGTGATCGGGGTCTTTCACTTGTCTCAACCATGGCGCCGCGCAAGCCGTTAGGCCGCTCAAGGCGCTCTCTCGATTTTTCGTTGGCGCGACTGTACCAGCGCAAGCCCCATTCGCCAAACTGTTTTTGACTGTGCTGCCAAGGGTTAAGGCCAGATGAGGCCGACTCAGCGACAACGATCGCAATCAGCGCCCCCGCAATTGCACGTCAACGCCACCGCTCAGCGGCTGATACCTGGCACTAAACACACCGTCGACGCCGGCAAGCCGGTGCAAAAATCCGGCTGCCACATCGAGATCGCATTTTTTTGCCAAAAGGTATTTGCATTGGCCGCGCTTTTGTTTATAAGCCCGCCACACCGACGCAACGGGCAGCGCCCGACAGCGACCTTGGGGAATAGGTTAACGGTAGACCAGCGGACTCTGACTCCGTTAGTCCTGGTTCGAATCCAGGTTCCCCAGCCAACGGTTTTATCTCGCAGAATTGAAGAATGAACGGATCGGGCTGATCTCCGCCTTGCCGTGTGCGTGATATTGCGACTGGCTCCCCTTGATTTTCAACGGTTCCCTGAGACGCGCCGCCCGTCGACGCTATCTGCGAAATGCGCGAGCAGGCCGGTATTGCGGGCAGCCGCCGGCGCGGAGCCCTCGTGACCGATGACGGCGTCTTCACGCACACGACAAGGTATCACCTGACATCACAGATACCCTGATCGACGCGGCAGACGACGTCTTGCGAGCGATCCTGCGACGCCCATCGTTTGAGCGACACAGTCTTTCATGGCCCTGGTGGTGGCGGGGCCGTTTCCTTGCGTGGACCAGAAAAGTGGAAAACCCGGACTTAGGTCTGGCGCGTTCACGCAAAGGTCCTAGCGGCGTTGCTCGTGCCCAATTCACCGGCCATCCTCACTTAGCGCCAACCCCGAATCGGACAGCCTTCCGTCATTGGCGCCAGTGATCCCAGAGCGCACGCCCCATACGCTCTGGGGTCCACCCCAGATGGGCCCTACCGCGCACTCACACCAGCACTATTGCGCCTAGCGGCCTCAAAGGAGGACCTAACATGACTGAAAACATCCGCCGCCATATGGAGCCCAGTGAAATTCCCACCTTCGTAGACGAGGTGATTGAATCCGGGTGCGACATCACCGCCGTGGGGCACGACAGCTACGTGATTGGGGATGCAGGCGAACAGGATAGCGCGATCGAGGCGCTTGACCGCATTCAAGAGAAGTACGGCAACCCCGATCCCCTGAAGCTGGAGATTGTGAATTACCTCTGGTCGGTTGGGCGATTTTTGGAGCTTGCGTCAGAGAACAGCCGGCACTAGTGGGCGAGGAGCGGCGACGAGGCCTATTCATCGCGGTGGAGAAAGGACGTCCAAAGCCCTTCGAGGATTGTCAGGGCGTGATACAGCGCGAGAAGACCGAGTACCGCGCTGACGGCCAAAAACCCAAAACCGACGATCCACACGCAGCCTTCCGTCGTGCAGGGATCATTGTTTTCGAGGTGCCACCACGCCGCCGGTACAAGCACCAGAACGGCCAGGATGATCGCCAATCTGTATCTGGTCGGCAAGGGGCTGCGCTCCATCACGGGGTCTCGTAGGAGCAGACCTCAACTAATTCCATCGGAAGGCAGCCAAATTGCCTCATCCGCGATGTATGACACCGCGGACCAGCAACAGGAAGACAACCCAGGCGCGCAAGCCTATGCGCTGGCCGACCAGATGGAAAGGCCGCTGTTGGCCATGTGCGGACGATGCTTCCTGGCTGCCCAAAGTCCGGCAACAGGCGCATAATCTCGCTCCATCCAAGCGATCAAGCGGAGGACGGCTCATGTTCGATGCTGGCAGAAAGACGGATGCTGAGTATGCAATCGAGTACATCCAGGAAAACCCGGAAGCCGGTCTTTGTTGCGAGGATCGGCACTGGTGGATTACGCCGAATGCGAACGAGACCGATCAGCAGGTCCTGTTCCTCGACGCCTCAGAAGCGGAACGACTGAAAGACGATGCACGCCTTCAAATCGTGCCCGACATCGCCCATCCGGGCCGGGCTCTCTGGATCATGCGGAAGATGACGTAGGCGACCGCTGGCCGCGCTAGAGCAGGCCGCGCCTCGCCAGATTGCGCATCAACGACGCCGCGCCGAAGCTCCAGGGCGCGCATTCGGTCGAAAGCCTGACGGTGTTGGTCAACCGGCCGAGTTCGGCGTTGGCGATCGTCACCACGTCGCCGAGCCTGTGGGTAAAGCCCTGCCCCGGTTCGTCGCGGTCTTCGACAGGGGCAAAGAGCGTGCCCATGAACAGCATCACGCCATCGGGATATTGGTGGTGCGGGCCGATGGTCTGGGCGACGAGATCGAGCGGGTCGCGGCTGATTTCCGTCATCGAACTCCGGCCCGTGAGACGGTAGCCGTCCTCGCCTTCGACGACCAGGGTGAGCTCGGCTTTGCGCACATCGTCGATCGTGTACGTTTCGTCGAGGAGACGGATGAAGGGGCCGATGGCGCAGGAGGCGTTGTTGTCCTTGGCCTTCCCGAGAAGCAGCGCGGAGCGGCCCTCGATGTCGCGCAGGTTGACGTCGTTGCCGAGGGTGGCGCCTTTGACCTGGCCGCTCGATGAAACTGCGAGCACAATCTCCGGCTCCGGATTGTTCCAGCGCGAGGCGGGGTGCAGGCCGACATCGGCGCCGGGACCTACCGCCGAGAGCACCTGGGCCTTGGTGAAGACTTCGGCATCCGGGCCGATGCCCACCTCCAGATATTGCGACCACACGCCCTCCTCCTGGAGCGCTGCCTTGACGCGGGCTGCTTCTTGAGATCCGGGCTTCAGGTTGCGCAGGCTGTCGCCGATGACGGCAGTGACGCGGCTGCGGATCGCTTCGGCCCGGGACGCATCGCCCGCCGCCCGCTCCTCGATGACGCGCTCGATCATCGAACGCGCGAAGGTTACCCCGCAGGCCTTCACCGCCTGCAGGTCGCAGGGCGCGATGAGATGCAGGATCGATGCGCCGGCCTTTTGCTCGATACACGCGTCAAGCGGGGCGAGACGCGCGCCGGACACGGAGCGCAAATACGCAACCGGATCCGGCAGCTCAAGCAGGTCGCGCACGGTCGGCGTCTCTTTCGAGGTGATGTCGACGAGAGCGCCGTCGCGGATCGTGACAAGCGACGGCCCGCCAAGATCGGGGCGCCAGACGCGGCCGACAAAAGTGCCCTTGCTAAACGCTGTATCGCTCATGCCGCCTCATCCTCCATGCGCGCTCTATTTCTTGCAGCCGAAACCATGGCTGTAAAGCCGACGGCCGCGCGCAAACGTCCCTTGGGTTGTAACGACCGGAACATTGCAAATTTTCACGCGTTTACGGTTATGTCACGCGCCCTCCGGGCGCCCTTGTCGCTTCGCGACGGCGCGAAATCCGCTGCCCACGGCTGCCCGGGAAGGTTCAGGAGCAGCCGCCTGAGGCCAGGAGGACGCCAAGAAAAGGATGAACGCAATGAACCAGCACGAAGAGTTCAAGGACAAGCCGGTGATCGATCCCGTGACCGGGCAGCCTCTGCCGCAGACGCCAACGCCGATGAGCGATGTGCCTCCGGCCCGTTCGCGCAGCAACTGGCCGATCGTCATCATCCTGCTCGCCGGCCTGGTGCTGGCGCTGATCGCATGGTTGCCGGCTGAACTGAGCCGCGATACGGCCAATACCGCAGCGCCGCCGCCGACAACGGATCAGCCGGCGACCGGCCAGGCAACGCCGGATACGACGGCACCGGGTACCGCGACACCGGGCACGACGAACCAGGCAACGCCTCCTGCGGATAACAGCGCGGCACCTTCCGGCGCAACGACCACCCAGCCGGCACCCGAATCGACGCCGCAGCCGGCACCGGAGACGCAAGGCTCGACCCCGAACTCTACACCCGGTACCACGCCCAGCATGACCCAGCCGGCACAGTAACGGCTAGCTGACGCCAATGGCTGGAGGGATTTCTGCTGGCCCTTGGCGGTCAAGACAGTCGCTCAGGTTCGCTTGATCGATGCCGCGATCATGGCGTCCCAGCCGGCGGCGGCGCAGTCGGCGATCGCCAGCAAGGTTTCTCGCGTCGCCCCGTCGCGGGCTTCGATCGACATGCCGTGCTGGAGCGAGGCGACATAGGCCGCGATTGACGCGCACGGCGTGCCCTCGGGCAGATCGCCCTCCGCAACAGCGCGCACGAAGCGCTGCTCCAACGCGACCTGCTTCTCAAGCCGGCGCAGCTTTAACGCCTCGCAGACCTCCGCATCCCCACCCGCCATCTGCGGCGCCGAGAGCACGACCATGCAGCCGCGCGGTTCGCCGCCGCGGGTGAAATTGTCGGCGGTTCGTCTCAAGAGGTCATGTACCGCTGCCTTGGCAGTCGGCATCGTTTCCAACTCATCCCAGATGCCGGCGCCGTCTGTCCGGCCATAGAGATCGACCGCCTCGATGAAGAGCTGCGCCTTGCTGCCGAAGGCGGCGTAGAGGCTTGGCGGCTTCAACCCCATCGCCTGGGTCAGATCGGTCAGCGACGTGTTGTCGTAGCCCTTGTCCCAGAAAAGCTGCATGGCGCTCGCGCGCGCCTCCTCTCGGGAAAAATTGCGTGGACGGCCGCGGGACATGGAGGCAACTTCCTTTCTGTATCGATCAATACATAAATCGCTTGACAGCGGCTGGCAAGTCGTCTCTCCATATATGTATCGATCACTACAAATATGGAGAGACCTGTGACGAGTTTGAAAAACAAGGTGGCCCTGGTAACGGGCGGCAGCCGCGGCATCGGCGCGGCGATCGCAAGGCGCCTGGCGGATGAAGGCGCAACCGTCGCGGTGACCTACAGCCAGTCCAAGGAGAAGGCCGAGGCGCTGGTGGCGGAAATCACCAAGGCCGGCGGCAGCGCGCTGGCAGTCCAGGCGGACAACCGCGATCCGGGCGCGGTCGAGGCCGCTGTCGGCGCGATTGCCGAGAAACACGGCCGCATCGACATCCTCGTCAACAATGCCGGCGTGTTCGACGCCGGAACGGTGACGGAGGTGACCGCAGAGGATTTTGACCGGACGATCGACATCAACGTGAAGGCAGTGTTTCTGGCGACGCGCGCCGCAGCCGCCCATATGCCAGAGGGCGGACGTGTCGTCTCGATCGGCAGCAACCTCGCCGCCCGCGTTCCCTGGCCGGGCATGAGCCTCTATGTGCTCAGCAAGAGCGCCCTTATCGGATTTACAAAGGCGGTGGCGCGCGACCTCGGGCCAAGAGGGATTACCGTGAATGTCGTCCATCCCGGCTCGACGGATACGGACATGAACCCTGCCGATGGTGAACACGCTGGTCCGCAGCGTGGGCTGATGGCGATCCCACGCTTCAACGAGGCAAGTGACGTCGCGGGCGTGGTCGCCTGGCTTGTAGGCCCTGACGGCCGCAGCGTCACCGGCGCCGAGTTCACCATCGATGGCGGCACCAACGCCTGAGACGATCTGCCAGAAAATGAAACGGCCGGAAACGATGCTTCCGGCCTTTTCACCTACTTGATCTTGAGGTGATGCATGTGCTTCAGGCCAGGAAGCGCTCGGGGCGATAGGGCGCGATATCGATGACCGTCTTTTCTCCGGTCATGGCTTCCGCCAGTGCCCGGCCGGTCACCGGACCGAGCGTCATGCCGTGATGCGCATGGCCAAAGGCAAGCCACAGGCCCTCGTGGCGCGGCGCCTTGCCGATAACAGGCATCATGTCCGGCGTGCAGGGACGCGCGCCCATCCACGGTTCCTCGTCGCGGCGTTCGGCAAGCGGGAAGAACTCACGCGCCACCCGCTCGGCTCGCGTCAATTGCACCGGCGTCTTCGGTGCGTCGCGCCAAGCAAATTCGGCACCGGTCGTGAGCCGGACACCACGCAGCATCGGCGCCAGGAAGTAACCCCTCTCGGCGTCGAGCACCCAGTTGTTGAGCTTAGCGCCCTCCTGCATGCCATAATGCATGTGGTAGCCGCGCTTGACTGCGAGCGGGAAATGATAGCCGAGCTTGCGGGTAACCGTGTCGGCCCAGGGACCGAGCGCCACGACGACCTCACGGGTTTCCAGCGGCCCCTCCGGTGTGGCGACGCGCCAGCCGGGACCTTCGAGCACATGTTCCGTCGTGGCGGCATCGCCGGAAACCAACCGTCCGCCGAGCGACTGGAAATAGGCAAGGTAGGCTTTGTTGAGGCTGTGCGGGTCACGGATCGACCAGGGGTCGCTCCAGCGCAGGCCACCGACGAGATCGGCCCGGATCGACGGTTCGATCGTCTTCAGTTCGCTGGTCGAGAGCTTCTGGTGGTTGACGCCGAAGCCGGCCGAGAGCTTTTCCGCTTCCTTGTAGGCGGCATCCCGTTGCTTCTCCGTGCGGAACACCTTCATCCAGCCGTCCTTGCGGATCAACTCGCCCGCGCCGGACGCCTCGATCAGGTCCTGGTGCTCGGTGATCGAGTGCTCGATCAGCGGCGCATAGAGATGGGCGATGCGCTGGTGTTGGGTAAATCCGGAGTGCCACCAGTAGCGCGCCAGGAACGGCACCAGTCCTGGCAGGGCACGGAAGTGGTAGTGGGCGTCGATGGTATTGTTCAACGCGTAGCGAAACAGCGCGCCGAAATCATGCGGGAAGCCATAGGGAAACACACCCTCGCGCTGGATCAGACCGGCGTTGCCATAGGAAGTTTCCTCACCGGCGCCGCGGCGGTCGAGAAGCACCACCGATTTGCCGCGCCGCGCCAGATGGATGGCGGTGGAAATGCCGACGATGCCGGCGCCGAGAACCACTACGTCAGTCTTCATATGCGGCTGCCCCGTTTTCCGATCAAGACAAGCCGCGGCTTCGCTCAAGCCACGGCGCCAAACGTCACTTCTTCTTCAGCGCATTCATGATCTGCTCGAGATAGCCGAGCAGTACGGCGGAGACGACGAAGGCGAGATGCATGATCGTCGCCCACATCAATTGTTCGCTCGAATATTGCTGCGTGTTCAGGAAGATCTGCAGCAGATGGATCGAAGAGATGGCGACGATCGAAGAGGCTACCTTGATCTTGAGGCTGCCGGCATCGAGCTTGCCAAGGAACGACACCTCGGCATCGCCCTCGTCAAAGCGGCTGACGAAATTCTCGTAGCCGGAAATCATCACCATGACGATCAGGCTCGCGACCAGCGCGGCGTCGATCAGCCCGAGCATCGCCAGGATCATCTGGGCATCATCGTAGACGAAGACCATGCTCGCGATTTTCAGGAACTTGTAGATGAAGGAGACGCCGTAAAGCGCAAGTGCCGCGACAAGACCGAGATAGAAAATGACGAGGAGCCAGCGGCTGGAGAGGATGATCCGCTCGACGAGCAGTTCCAGCGATTTCATGATGTTCGGTATCCTCAAGGCAAAAGCTGCGATTTCGGCATCAATAGCCAAGCGGACCTGCAAGGGCAAGCAAGACGACGCCTCGCGCCGAAGCAAGAAGGGCGACGTTGCCGCCGCCCGTGTCGAACCATTTAGGTTTGCGACCGCTCCTGTCAGCCTCGACGCACGAGACCAGCGACCAGCGAAATCACCAGGAAGGCGAGAAAGAGGAAGAAAAGGATCTGGGCGATACCCGCGGACGTACCCGCAATGCCGCCAAAGCCAAGTACACCCGCTATGATTGCCACAACGAGGAAGACAAGCACATAGTATAACATAGCAATTCTCCTTGCCTGCATTACTGCAAAGCAAACGCCACAACTATCACTTTGTTCCAAATTGCGTATGAGACGCGACCGGCGAGATTCTTCATTTCCACGGACCGGTAAGGAATTATTTACCACGATAGACAAAAGAGTCCCGAATCGGGACGATTTGTACCGGAAACGCCCGGAACCTTCGCGATACTCTGACGTTCTTCCCCCATGGAATACGCAGGGTCGAAATGAAGATGCCGACAGCACATATCTGGAAAACTGCGGTTGAGGCGGGCCGGGAGCGAACGGATCTCCCGGATGGAAATCTTCACATCGGTAAGACGATGCGCGATCTTTACGTCAACAATGGCGAGGGCCAGAGCTCGAAACTCGAGTATCTTCTCGAAGAACTTCGCCGGCGCGAACAGATGGCACAGAAGAAATAGCCAAAATCCGCAAAACAATTGAAAAGCCGCCGCGGCCAAGGCCGGGCGGCTTTTCTTGTTCGAACGTCTTCTTTATTTGGTCGACACTTCGCACGGGCCGGACGTTACACTCTGTCCTGTTGCCAGGCTTCCCTAGCGCCGCGACATCCACTCATCGATCTGACGCTCAGCTTCGTCACGAGCGACGCCGTAGCGGGCCTGAATACGGCCAGCGAGTTCCTGCCGGCGACCATCGATGACGTCGAGGTCGTCGTTGGTGAGCTTGCCCCATTGCGCCTGGACCTTGCCTTTCAGTTCGTGCCATTTGCCTTCGACGATATCCCAATTCATTGTTTTGCCTTTCGGTTGGTGGGGCCGCCACACACGGGCGGTCAGTAAACTCAGTTGCGGATGTTCGCATCGCCGTCGTGGCGCGCGGCGACGGCGTAGCTGCCGTCGTCGGCCTGCACCTTGACCTGCAAACGGCCCGGAGGGGTGACGTGCCATTCAATGGTCGCGTCCTCGACAAACAGAGCCGGGTCGACCTCGGCGCAGGCACCATAGGCGTGCTTGAAGGCCCCGGCGGTCGCCTCGATCGCCGGCGAAAGCAATTCGCGGCATTCGTCGACGGTCTCGAACGCCTCGGTCGGCGCCGGCACTTCGCGGCAAGCGTCTGTGGCCTGCATGCAACCGACCAGGACCATGATGGCAGCGATATGTTCCATGGGCATGCTCCCCAACATCAAACTCGAGAACGGCAAACGGAGACGCATGCCCTTGTGTTCCGCCGGCCGAGATCAAAATTTTGTTGGAACCTTTTGCCCGGGCAATGCGTTCGCTGCGCCCTAATTCACTCTTTTGGGCGCGGACGAACGTCCCCGCTGCCGCCGTCACCGCCGCGCCAGGGTGTGATCATTCAACACAACTGCCGCCGAGAGATGCAATGCCCGAGCGGCGGCTATGGAACAAAACGCCGCAGTCGTCGTTTTCGCAACGATAACAAGTGCTGCGACTGCGGCGGAGCGATGGAGGATACGCTGGGAGGCAAGGACACACCACACCGAGCTCGCTCATTGCGAGCAAGTCAAAGCTGGCCAATGACGCGGCACGGGGTGCGACAGATGCCTCATTGTCGTCATTCTGTTCGTCATCAGTCCCGGCAAATCAAATTTCGAGCAACCGATTCTACGTTCAACAGAGCAACCTTCAGATAGGAACGCGTCATGAAAAAGATACTGATCGTAGCAAGCCTCATCCTCCCGCTGGCCGCCTGCACGCAAACAGAAAAGGGTGCAGCAATCGGCGCAACCGGTGGCGCCATCATCGGCGGCGCAGCAACGGGCAATGTCAGAGGCGCAGCCGTGGGTGCCGCGATCGGCGGTGTCGCCGGTGCGCTCATCGGCCACGCCAACGAGCCGGGCCGCTGCATCTATCGCGACCGCTACGGCCGCCGCTATGAGGCCGCCTGCTGATCGGCACGAACAATGGAGAAACGGGCCAAGGCCCGTTTCTCTCGTTAAAGCTAACACAGCTCAGGACGCGCGCTCAGCCGCCGCCGCTTCCGCCTTATCCAGCTTTTCAAGAAGATCGATGAAGAGGTCAGGGACAGGCTCCTGTTCCAAGGCCTGGTAGAGCGCCTTCAATCTGGCGCCGATCAGCCCACGGGCATCCGAGCCTTCGGCGACCGCATCCAATCCCCTGCCCGGCTCATGCGCTCCTTCGATCCCGTCATCCATGTTCTGCATCCACCGCCGCTTGCCGTCTTCCCGTTGATGTCCACCCACCCGCACAGAAGACCGCATCGCGAGTTTGCCGAATTTGCTCTAGGCTGCAAAACGTGTTCAAAACCATTCACGTATTCAGCCCGATCTCCCCTATCCTCAGAAAACAAACGAATCGTATTGCACCTAAGGAAGTCGTTGATGTCCCTTTCGACCCGGATCGCGCCACACCTGCCCTTTCTGCGCCGCTACGCCCGCGCCGTCACCGGTTCGCAAGCTGCAGGCGACGGATATGTGGCCGCCGTCCTCGAGGCTCTCATCGAAGACATCAGCCTCTTTCCGGATACGTCGAATGACCGAATCAGCCTCTACAAGCTATTCTGCTCGCAGTTCGAGAAGATTTCGATCGATCGAACCGAAAACGCCTCGCCTTTTGCCTGGGAACAACAGGCGGCTGCCAACCTCTCGCTGATCGCCCCTGCCCCGCGCCAGGCTTTCCTGCTCGTTTCCGTCGAAGGTTTCTCGATCGCCGATGCGGCGGAGATCATGGGGCTGAGCCAGGGCGAGTTCTCGAAGTTGCTGACGATCGCGTCGGAAGATATCTCGCGCCAGGTTGCAACCGACGTGCTGATCATCGAGGACGAGCCGCTGATCGCGCTCGACATCGAAGACATGGTGATAAGCCTCGGCCACCGGGTCACCGGTATCGCCCGCACCCATACGGAAGCGCTGGATCTCTATCGCAAGACATCGCCCAAAATGGTGCTCGCCGATATCCAGCTTGCCGATGGCAGCTCGGGCATCGATGCCGTCAACGAAATCCTCACCCAGGCGGCGGTGCCGGTAATCTTCATCACCGCCTTCCCTGAACGGCTGCTCACCGGCAAGCGGCCGGAACCGGCCTTTCTCGTCACCAAGCCGTTCAATCCCGACATGGTGAAAGCTCTGATCAGCCAGGCCCTGTTCTTCGACGAGCACGCACGGTCGGCCCGACGCTGATTTCTCCTTAGACCTGCCTATCCGGGGAGCTGGCGTTCCGGTGGCTGCTCGCCGATCTCTTCGACGATCGCCAGCACGATGAGCGAGAGCGGTAGTGCCAGCATGGCGCCGACCGCGCCCCACATCCAGGTCCAGAAGACAATGGCAATGAACACGAGGAACGGGTTCACCTCGAGCTCGTTGCCGAGGACGGCTGGAATCGCGAGGTTCTCCATCGCAAGGTGAACGACGAAAAAGGCTAGGGCCGGTGCCAATGCCAGCCACAGGACCTCATGTGTCATCAGCCCTGCCACGAGCAGGCTGAGCGTCATGACCGTCACGCCGAGATAGGGAATGAAGCTCGATACGAAGGCAAACAGGCCCCAGAGCGGCGGCATGGCAAGACCGCCCACGAGCGCAATGATCATGGTCACCGTTCCGAGCGCCAGATAGATCAGGCTGGCGATGGAGAAGTAACGCGCGAGCGCATCCTCTATGCCGTTCATGATGCGGATGGCGCTCAGCCGCCGCTCACGACTGGCGAAAGCGAGAATCACGGCCTTGCGTAGTTGCAGTCGGCCGAGCAGAAACAAACCGAGCGCCGCCAGGAAAATCAGGGTCTGCACGAGGGCCGGCGTTAGCCCCGCTGCGGTGGTGGCGAGCATGGGGCCGGCATTCTTCATGACGGTATCGGCAATCGCATCGTTGCCGACGCCGCGCGCCACTGCCAGCCGCAACCATTCATACCGCTCGATAAACGGCATGACGCGTGCAACGACGCTTTCGGCAAGCTTCGGAGCCTCGGAGGCAAGCGCCGTCAAGGGGCCGAGCAGCGCATCCACGAGCCAGGACAGACCGGTGACAAAAATCATCGCCAGAAGAAGGCCACCGAAAATCGGAGGAAGGCCGTAACGCGCCAGTCCGTCGGCCGTTCGCCCGAGAACGATGCCGACAACGATCGCGAGCGTGATCGGCAGCAGGATCGTCTCCATGGCGTAGACCGCGGCGCACGCCGCTATCACGAAGAGGCCGATAATGCTCCAGGCGACCATGAGGTCGATACCGTCGCGACGCGGTTCCGTCGACGGCGCCGCGGTCGCGACCGCCGCCTCCTCTTCGACGACGCGCCTGGCGCGTTTTTTCTCATAGGAGGCACCGGCTCGCCGCAAGGTGTCCACGATCATTCCTCGCTTTCCTTCAGCCAGGCCAGCGCGAAATGCTTCCGCGTTTCCGGACAAGAGATGGGGGCGCCGGGGCGGTCGCTCCGGTTGCGAATGCGATTCACCGTTTGGATCATGCTCGATCAATGTCGTTCGGGCGGAAAGACGTGCAGCGTCAGCGACAGCAGGCCGAGCCCCAGTATGATGACGAGCAAGGTATGAGCGACACCCGCGGCCGTGTACGGAACGAGACCGAAGCCGATCAGGACGACTGCGAAAAGAAGGACACAGACCCTTGGCAGCCAATAGAGCATAGACAGTCCTCCCAATTGAGTTGGCCCGATTTTTTGGCCGGTTTGTTGGATCGGACAATTAACGTGCGGGCTGGTCGATTGGTTCCCCGCGCGCTCCTGCAGCACAACGAATAACGCCGCCGGACGGGAGCCGGCGGCGCAGAAAGAAAGCGACGGGTAAACCCGTACCGCGGGCCTTAGGCGGCAGCGGCGACGACGATGACTTCGACGAGGTATTCCGGGGTCGCGAGCTTGGCTTCGCCGGTGGCGCGGGCCGGGGTGTGGCCCTGCGGTGCCCAGGCGTCCCAGACCGAGTTCATCTTCGGGAAGTCAGCCATGTCGGCGAGCCAGATGGTGGCCGAGAGGATGCGGGTCTTGTCGGTGCCTGCGAGCGCCAGCAGACGGTCGACTTCGGCAAGCGCCTGCTTGGTCTGCGTCACGACATCGTCACCGGCATTGCCGACCTGGCCGGCGAGGTAGACGGTGTTGTTGTAGACCACGGCCTGGCTCATACGGGGGCCGGTTTCGAAACGCTTGATTTCCATGATCGTGTTCCTGAGGTTGGGCCGAACGGTCGTCGGCCGAAAAGCGGCTGCCCGCCGCCCAGAGGCGAGAAGTGAAGGCGGCGCGACACCTCTACACTATCGCGCCCTCAAGTCAAAGAAGCCGGACAGTGGGCTGCCCGGCTTCCATTTTTTTCATTTGAGCGGCGAAGGATCAGGCCGCCTGCTTCTTGGCGAGGCGAGCCTTGATGCTCTCTACGTCCGCACGCGGCGTCGCTGCAAACAGCGTCTTGGTATAGCTGTGCTTCGGATCCGCAAAGACCTCGTCGCGGCTGCCATATTCGACGGCTTCGCCGAAATACATCACCATGACGTCGTCGGCGATGTAGCGCACGACCGAGAGGTCGTGGCTGATGAAGACGTAGGTCAGCTTGAACTCGTCCTGCAGGTCGGCGAGCAGGTTCAAGACCTGTGCCTGAACCGAAAGGTCGAGTGCCGATACCGGCTCGTCCAGCACCAGCAGCTTCGGGTTCAGCATCAGCGCGCGCGCAATGGCGATACGCTGGCGCTGGCCGCCGGAGAACATGTGCGGATAGCGGTTGAAGTGCAGTTCGGTGAGACCGACCTTCTTCAGCATCGCCATTGCCCGCTCCCGACGCTCGTCGGCCGGCGTGTTGGTGTTGATCACCAACGGCTCCATCAGGATGTCGCCGATCTTCTGGCGCGGATTGAGCGAACCGTAGGGGTTCTGGAAGACGATCTGCACCTTGCGGCGCATCTCCGAGGTCATGTCGCCCTTGGCGATGTCGATCTTCTTGCCTTCGATCAAAAGATCGCCCGACGTCGCCGGATCGATCAGGGTGAGAATACGGCCAAGGGTTGACTTGCCGCAGCCGCTCTCGCCGACGATCGCCAGCGTCTTGCCCTGTTCGACGCTGAAGCTCACGCCCTTCAGCGCGTGAACCGTCTTCGCCTTCTTCATGAGGCCGCCGGGGATATGGTAGTCGCGCACCAGATTGCGCGCTTCGAGGATCACGCTCATTGGGCCGCTCCTTCGTCCACGAAGAGTTCCGAGATCGTCGGCAGACGATCGCCGGTCGCATTGTCAGGCAAGGCCGCCAGAAGTGCGCGCGTGTAGTTGCTCTTCGGGTTTTCGAAGAGCGTCAGCACGTCGGCCTCTTCCATCTTGCGGCCCTTGTACTGCACGACCACCCGGTCGGCGGTTTCCGCAACCACGCCCATGTTGTGCGTGATCATGATCAGGCCCATCTTGTGCTCGGCCTGCAGCTTCATCAGCAGGTCGAGGATCTGCTTCTGGATCGTCACGTCGAGCGCGGTGGTCGGCTCGTCGGCGATGAGAAGCTTCGGATTGCAGGCGATCGCGATCGCGATCATCACGCGCTGGCACTGGCCGCCCGACATCTGGTGCGGGAAATGGCTGAGCCGCTCGGCCGGATCCGGGATGCCGACCGCTTCGAAGAGTTCGATCGCGCGCTTGCGGCGACCGGCCTTGTCGAGACCCATGTGGATGCGCAGCACTTCCTCGATCTGGAAGCCGACGGTGAAACACGGGTTGAGGCTGGCAATCGGCTCCTGGAAGATCATGGCAATGTCCTTGCCGACGATCTTGCGCCGCTCATTGGCCGACATGCCAAGCAGGTCGCGACCGTTGAAGGTGAGCTTGTCGGCGGTGACCTTTGCCGTCCAGGGCAAAAGGCCCATGGCGGCCAGCATCGACACGGACTTGCCCGAGCCGCTCTCGCCGACGATCGCCAGAACCTCGCCTTCGTGAACCTTCATCGAGACGCCGTTGACGGCACGGAAGGGACCGGAGGCCGTCTGGAATTCGACGACCAGGTTTTCGATTTCGAGAAGCGCCATGATCAGGACCTCTTCAGCTTGGGATCGAGCGCATCGCGCAGGCCATCACCCATCAGGTTGATCGCCAGCACCGTGATCAGGATCGCGATACCCGGAAGCGTGACCACCCACCAATGGCTGCTGATGAACTCGCGGGCTTCGGCGAGCATCGTGCCCCATTCCGGTGTCGGCGGCTGAGCACCCATGCCGAGGAAGCCGAGGGCTGCAGCGTCGAGGATCGCGCTCGAGAAGGAAAGCGTCGCCTGGACGATCAGCGGCGCCATGCAGTTCGGCAGGATCGTCTTGAACATCAGGCGGCCGTGGCCGGCACCGGCAACCTTGGCGGCGACGACGTAGTCACGGGTCTTTTCGCTCATGACGGCAGCGCGGGTCAGGCGCACGAAGTGCGGCTGGAAGACGAGCGCGATCGCGATCATGGCGTTGACCAGGCCCGGGCCGAGAACCGCCACCAGCACCAGGGCGAGCAGCAGCGACGGGAAGGCGAGGATGATGTCCATCACGCGCATGATGACGGTGTCGACCCAGCCACGGAAGTAGCCGGCGATGACGCCGAGCGCGATGCCGCCGACGAGCGACAGGGTCGTGACGATGACACCGACGAACAGCGAGAAGCGCGTGCCGTAGATCAGGCGGGACAGCATGTCACGGCCGACGGCGTCGGTGCCGAGAAGGAAGCCGGCGCGGCCGCCCTCCTGCCAGATCGGCGGGACCAGAACCGCATCACGGTACTGCGCCACCGGATCATGGGGTGCGACCCACGGCGCAAAGATCGCCAGCAGGACGAGGAGCAGGAAGAACACGAGGCCGATGACGGCGCCGCGGTTCTCGGAGAAATAATACCAGAATTCGGCCAAACGCGCCCGGCGGGACGGATCGGTCGAAACGGTGCTTGTTGCAGCAGCTTGAGACATGACGCCCTCCTTAGTGCCGGATGCGCGGATTGATGAGACCGTAGAGCAGGTCAACGATCAGGTTGACCAGCATGATCACCGCGGCGATGACCAGGAGGCCACCCTGGATAACGGCGTAGTCGCGACGCGACACCGAATCCACCATCCACTTGCCGATGCCCGGCCAGGAGAAGATCGTTTCGGTCAGGATCGCACCGGCGAGCATGACGCCCACCTGCAGGCCGATGGTGGTGACCACCGGGATCATCGCATTGCGCAGCGCATGGACGCCGACGACCCGGAAGGTCGAAAGCCCCTTGGCACGTGCCGTGCGCACGTAATCTTCGGAGAGGACTTCCAGCATCGCCGAGCGTGTCTGGCGCGCGATGACCGCAAGCGGAATGGTGCCGAGAACGATCGTCGGAAGGATCAGGTGACTGACCGCCGACTTGAACGCGCCCGCCTGACCCGACAACAGCGAGTCCACCAGCATGAAGCCCGTGACCGGCGGGAAGAAGTACATCAGCGAGATACGACCCGAGACCGGAGTCCACTGCAGCATGCCGGAAACCAGCATGATGAGCAGCAGGCCCCACCAGAAGATCGGCATGGAAAAGCCGACGAGAGCGGTTCCCATCATCGCCTGGTCTACGGCCGAACCGCGCTTGATCGCAGCGATGACGCCGGCAGGAATGCCGAGGATGACCGCAAACAGGATCGCGCAGAGCGAAAGCTCGACGGTCGCCGGGAACAGATCGAAGAACTGGTCGATGACCGGCTTCTTGGTCACGATCGAAGTGCCGAAATCACCATGGAGCACGCCCCAGAGGTAATCGAGATATTGCACCACGATCGGCCGGTCGAAGCCGAGTGCGTGTGAGATTTCCGCATGTCGCTCCGGCGACATGACGCGCTCGCCCGAAAGCAGCGCGACCGGATCGCCCGGAAGAAGGCGAATGAAGGAGAAGGCGATGATGGAGACCCCGACGAAAGTCGGAATCAGGACAGCCAGTCGCCCCAAGAGAAATCGGAACATTTTAAACCCCGCGCCATGTTGCCGCGGCATTGTATCCCGCCGCTGGCACCACTGCATGCTTTCCCACTCAACGGCGAAGCGTGCAGCAAGTCGAAATGCCACAGCGACCTTTTGCGCTCCAGCTGGAACTCGGGTCGCTATAGTGGATGCAAAGAGGGGCGCTTGCCTTCGGCAAACGCCCCCTTAAGGATCAGTTAACTAAATTACTCGGTGATGTCCACGCCGTCGAAGGCAAAATCACCAAGCGGGCTCTGAACGAAGCCCTCGACGTTCTTGCGCATCGGTACGACCGAGAGCGAGTGGTCGATCGTCGCCCACGGCGCTTCGCGCTTGAAGACGACCTGCGCCTCTTCGTAGAGCTTGGTGCGCTCTGCGGGGTCAGAGGTTTCCTTCGCCTTCTTCACGAGAGCGTCGAATTCCGGGTTGCACCACTGTGCACGGTTGTTGCCGCCGACAGCGTTGCAGCCGAGAAGCGTGTCGAGGAAGTTGTCCGGGTCGCCGTTGTCGCCGGTCCAGCCGAGGATGACGGCACCGTCACGATCCTTGGCCTTGGACTTGTCGAGGTATTCGGCCCATTCGTAGGAGACGATCTCGACCTTGACGCCGATCTTGGCGAAGTCCGACTGCATCAGTTCAGCTGCACGGCGAGCGTTCAGCATGTACGGACGCGATACCGGCATTGCCCAGAGCTTCATCGACAGGTCCTTGACGCCTGCGTCTTCAAGCATCTTCTTAGCGACTTCAGGCTCGTAGGTGTCGTCTTCGATCTTGTCGTTGTAGGACCACATCGTCGGCGGGATCGGGTTGACAGCCGGCTGGGCTGCGCCCTGGAAGACGGCATCGACGATTGCCTGCTTGTTGATTGCCTTGTTCAGCGCCTTGCGCACTTCCGGCTTGTCGAACGGAGCCTGGGTCGTGTTGTAGGCGAGGTAGGAGACGTTGAGGCCAGCCTGTTCCATCACCTTCAGGTTCGGGTCAGCCTTCATCTTCGAGACGTCGGCAGCGTTCGGGAACGGCATCAGGTGGCATTCGCCGGCCTGCAGCTTCTGGTAGCGGACCGAAGCGTCGGTGGTGATTGCGAAGACGAGGTCATCGATCTTCTGCTTGCCACCCCAGTAATCCGGGTTTGCCTTGTAGCGGATGACCGCATCCTGCTGGTAGGCGACGAAAGCAAACGGACCGGTGCCGAGCGGCATCTGGTTCATCTGTTCCATCTTGCCCTCGGCCTGCAGCTTGTCGGCATATTCCTTCGACAGGATCGAAGCGAACGGCATCGCGATGTTGGCGAGGAACGGAGCTTCCTTGCGCGTCAGGGTGAACTTGACCGTTAGGTCGTCAACCTTCTCGACCGACTTGATGACTTCCGGGAAGCCCATGCCGGCGGCATATTCCCACGAAGTGCCGGTGATGTACTTGTTCCACGGGTTATCAGCCTTCAGCTGGCGCTCATAAGAGAACACCACGTCATCGGCGGTGAGCTCGCGGGTCGGCGTGAAGAACTCGGTCGTCTGGAACTTGACGCCCGGACGCAGCTTGAAGGTGTACACAAGACCGTCGTCGGAGATGGTCCAGCTCTCGGCGAGGCCCGGCTCGACTTCGGTCGTGCCCTTCTTGAACTCGAGCAGGCGGTTGTAGACCGTGTGCGCAGCCGCGTCGAACGTCGTGCCGGCGGTGTACAGGCCCGGGTCAAAACCCTCAGGCGAACCTTCCGAGCAATAGACGAACGTCTTCGACCAGGCAGAGCCGGCCATCAGCGTGGCAAGCGCCGTCGCTGCAAAGAGAGTAGTGAGCTTTTTCATGAGCTTTGCTTCCCAGATTTGTTTTTGTTCTCGTGTTTTCCTGACGCGGAATGCCGTTGCCCCCCGGTCAAGGCCGGATGGAACGACATTTGGCGTCGCATTGCAATAAGTCGCCGCATAAATTTGTCCATGCGAAAAATTCACCCGCAAGTAGAGCCGGGATAGCTGTCCACTGTTTTAGAATTGACTGACGAATCAATGCGCCGCGACAGCTTCGAACGAAGCCTTTCCGGCTGCTTCCGCGAGGTTTGCCACACGCCCTATCAGTACCTCCAGCGGGGCTTCGATCGCCCCGGATGCCCGTTCACATTCTAGCGCGAATGGTTGGCTGGAGAAATATGAGAACATTGACCGCACGGGCCTGCGATTCGGCCCCGACAGGTTTCCGTCAATCCCAAGATACTATGGTAGAAATCACCATCGGGATTGTGCAATAAAATGTATACAAAATTCGGGGGAGACAATCGACGTGCCCAGACGTCCTTGGGAGGGACCGGCAGCCGCCTTTCGCAATTCGCCGTCTTCCGGCTGGTGCGCCGAGGGACGGGTATGACCTTTGCTGCCAGCAATGCCGGCGCCGATCTTGGCCGGTTGATCGCTCCGGTGTGTCGGATAGACTGCCGAGCGACGACAGGGGGATAGCCATTCCGTGGCGGCTTTGCTGGAAAATCACAGGCGGTACGATCTTCGCGACGAGCTCGAGAAAGCGCTGAACCGCGTCGACTTCTTTCGCATCTTCCACACCATGGCGCTCCGGTTCGGCTTCAGCCATTTCGGCATTCTGCAGCTCGGCAACGAGAACGACGCCTGCATGCTTTCCACCCGTCTGGTGCTGCATGACCTCCCGTCGGGGCTTGCCGAGGAATACGACAAGCGCCACCGCTTCGGTGACTCGCTTTTCTACAAGACGCTGCACAGGTCGGCGATTTCCTCCGTCTGGCGGACGGACGACCCTGGGTTCGGCAACGGCCAGAATTTGCTCGTGCAACTTGGCTTCGATCTGCTTCTCAGCGTGCCCGTGCACGCAGCCGCGACCGGCGCGCGCTACGCCGTGCTTTTTCTCGGCGATGGCGACGACATCGGCCGCGCCGAACATGTCGAAGTTGCCTACGACGCGGTCTCAGCCTTCGACTATTTCCACCGCATCGCGCTGGCCAACAAGGCCGGAATGGGCCTGACGCCGCGCGAGACCGAAATCCTCAAATGGATCTCGCACGGCAAGACGGCAAGCGAGATCGCCCTCATCGTTTCCGTGTCGGAGCACACAGTGAATTCTCACACCGCGACGATCCTGAAGAAACTCGACGTCGTCAATCGCACGCAGATGGTGGCGAAAGCGATCCGGGAACAGATCATCCAGTGACAGCCGATGCGTGGCATCCCATGATGCCACGCCCAATGAACAGGACGCCTGCAAATCAGCAAGGGTATCGGTCATGACGCGAAAAGCTCACATCCTGCTCGTTGACGACGATCCGACGGAGAACCTGATCCTGCGTGCGCTGATCCGCAAGGTGAGCAACGTCGAGATCGAGCTGCACTATTGCCAGACGATGGAAGGCGCGCTTGCGTTCTTGCGCTCGGGCAAGCCGGTGTCGATGATCCTGCTGGACAACCGCCTTCAGCCGCAACTCGATTTCCGCGAGACGGTACCGGCGCTCCGGCACCAGGGCTACATCGGACCGATCGGGGTGATTTCAGGGTCGCTGGCCGATCCCTATTTTCAGAATCTGGAGGAATACGGCGCCGATTTCCGTATCGACAAGGCGGAAATCGACCCGACCGCGATCGATTTCATATTGCGGGAATATCTGCCGCAGGCGTGAGACCCAGCGATCTCCGCTACAGCGCCGCGCGACTTATCAGACACGCAAAAGTCGCTGTAGCACTTTGATTTGCGGCATGCCTTTGTCCTTAAATCGAGGTCGCTTTAAGGAGACATACAGTCGTTCCGGGATTGTCAGGCGGCAGTCGTCTGCGGACGCTTGGTCTCTTCGAGGCCGAGGAGGAAGTTGATCTGCGGACGCGCCTTGACGAGGTCGTCGATCGTGTAGCCTTGAAGCACTTCGAAGAAGGCGTTGAGCGCCTTGCGGAGCGCCGCGTTCAAGCCGCAGCTATCGACGAGCGGACAATCGATTTCACCCGCCTCAAAGCACTCAGCCATCGCGAAGCTGTCTTCCGTGACCCTGACGACATCAAACAGCGTGATGGCCGATGCCGGCTTCGGGAGACGTACGCCACCGTTGCGGCCACGAACCGTCTCGACCAGGCCAGCCTTGGTCAGCGGCTGCAAAATCTTGAAGAGAAACAACTCCGAAACGCCGTAGGCCCTGGCGATTTCGGGAATGCGGCTGAGCTTTTCTCCGTTGGCGGCGCAGTACATCAACATGCGAACCGCGTAGTTCGTTTGCTTCGTCAGACGCATCATTCACTCCGGCATCGAGAGGTTCACGAGTTCATCATATAGGACGGATCGTAGTTTGGAACAATTCCAAAAAGCTCGAAAAATCACTTCTTCTTGAGCATTAACCGTTTCCCGATTGACTGTTTACGGCGCTGCGGTCAGAAAGATGAGCGATTTTGTTAACTTAACGCAAACAAGAAAATGGAGGAAGCGATGTCCGTTTCAAGAGCAGCGATGGGCGTTTTGTCCCTGACGGCAACCCTGCTTACGACGAGCGCCGCCTGGGCAGATGGTGAAGTCAATATCTACTCCTATCGGCAGCCCGATCTGATCAAACCGTTGCTCGACGCCTTCACCAAGGAAACCGGCATCACCACCAACGTGCTCTTCCTCGACAAGGGCCTCGTGGAACGCATCCAGGCCGAAGGCGCAAACTCCCCGGCCGACGTGATCCTGACCGTCGACATCAGCCGCCTGACCGAAGCCAAGGATGCGGGCGTCACCCAGCCGGTCGTCAACGAGACGATCAACAAGGACATCCCGGCGCATTTCCGCGATCCTGAGGGCAACTGGTTCGGCCTCACCACCCGCGGTCGCGTCGTCTATGCGTCCAAGGAGCGCGTCGCCCAGGACGACATCACCTATGAGGAACTTGCCGATCCGAAGTGGAAGGGGAAGATCTGCACGCGTGACGGCCAGCACTCCTACAATATCGGCCTGTTCGCCTCGATGATCGCCCACCACGGCGAAGCCGAGACCGAGAAGTGGCTGACGGGCCTCAAGAACAACCTCGCGAAGAAGCCGGATGGCGGCGACCGCGACCAGGCCAAGGCGATCCTCGCCGGCGAATGCGATCTGGCACTCGGCAACACCTACTATGTCGGTCTGATGATGACCAACGAGAAGGAGCCGGAACAGAAGGAATGGGCGGCCGCCATCAAGGTGCTCTTCCCCAATGCGAAGGATCGCGGCACGCACGTCAACATCTCGGGCATGGCGCTCGCCAAGAATGCCCCGAACAAGGACAACGCGCTGAAGCTGATGGAATACCTGTCGGAAGGCGAAGCCCAGAAGATCTATGCCGAGCAGGTATTCGAATATCCGGTCCTGCCGGGCGCCGAACCGTCTGACGTCGTGAAGTCCTTCGGCACGATCAAGCCGGACGAACTGCCGCTCGCCGACATCGCGGCGAACCGCAAGAAGGCGTCGGAACTGGTCGACAAGGTCGGTTACAACGACGGTCCGCAGGACTGATCAACAAGCCGGATCACAAGACAGGAACAGCGGGCCAGGGCCCGCTGTTTTCGTTTCGAGATGCCGCATGCCCGGCAAGCGCCAGAAGTTACTGCGCCTTGGCGCGCAACTCCGCAGCGTAATCGAGGATCGCCTGGCGTCGTTCCGGCGTACCGGGATGGGTCGACAGGATGTTGGTGCTGCCGCGATCGCCGAGCTTGTCTTCGAGCAGGTCGAAAAAGCGCGCGGCGGCCGTCGGGTCTCGCCCTGCCTTCTGCATCAGTTCGACCGAGTGCCTGTCTGCTGCACTTTCAGCACCGCGCGAATAGGATAGCGAAAGCAGACCGGCGCCCTGTACCAGGACATCCTCGACACCCGAACCAATATCGCCGCCGATCATCATGATGAGACCGGCAACGCCGGCCGCCCGATAGATCTGGCGCAGACTATGCTCGAGTTCGACATGGCCGATCTCGTGCGCCAGCACGCCGACGATCATCTCGGTGTCGTCGCCAACAAGCTCGGTGAGTTCGTCGGTGACGACCAGAGTGCCGTCCGGAAGCGCAAACGCATTTGGCCCGACCACCCCGCCCTTGCGGAAATTGAGCGTATATCCGGCTTCGCCGCGGCTTGACTGCATGGCAATCGCCCTGAAGCCGTCGCGGATCCTGTCCTGCCGCTCGCTCGTCAGCTGTGTCTTGTCGAACAGCGTCCGATCCATCGTTTCCATCGTGCCCTTCGACATGATCTCCGGCACGATCGGAGGGGTCACGAGGACCGCGACCTCGACGAGCGCAGGCACCGCGTAGCGGTAGATGGCCATGCCGCAAAGCACGGTGGCGGCGACGACGGCGAGGAGACGCGGACGGAAGCGTTCCCATTCATGGATGTGGTCGACCCTGCCTTTCAGCCTCAGAAAATTATCGACCGCTTCGTTATCCGGTGTTTCGAACAACGAACCGTCCGCAAATGCGACGCGACGAGGAACCGCTCCGACGCGGTCGGAAATATCGACGGCAGCAAAGGCACCACTTGCGAGTTCGGTGCTCGCGTCGTCCACAGCCCTAAGGCTGCCGCCCTCTTCCAGGAGTCGCGAGGGCACCGATCGGCTCGAACCGGCCGGATGCCACTCGCCACGGGCGATCTCGATGCTGCTAGAAGCCAAAATCGAACCCTTCGAAATCCATGAATTCCGCGCCAACCGCCGACGCTTGCGCCTCGATATCGCTCATCAAAGTTCCGACGGCACCAAAGACGGTCACGCCCGTCAGGGTCCATTTGTAGCGCGCCATGCGGACAACCGCCCAAGGCCGCAGCAGGCCCAGCGTCAGGATGGTGACGACGAAATTTGAAATGGCGATCCACGTGTAGCGGCCCCGGGAAAGGCCGCTGAGGAATCGATGTTTCCCGTCAAAAATCGTCGATCCCCAGACGGCGTTGCGCACGGCTGCACTGTAGAACAATGCGACGATCGCATAGAAAGACATCGTTCCCACGTAGCCCGCGCCCACGATTACCCATTGCCACATTCGGACGTCACCGGAGTCTGCCAAGACTGAAGCGAACAGATCAGGTGCGGCGCGAAAGGTTCCCGTCACAATCGCCATGACAAGGAGGCCAAGCGCCAGCGCAAGTCCCACGCCCAGGAACATGCCGCGATAGAGCGGGCCAAATGGGGGATTGGTCTCAAAGGCCCTGCCGCCAAAGCGCAAGTTCGTTCCGACGTAGCGCCCGACCCACCGGCTCGCGAGCGGCGTCAGCAGACCCAAGGTAACAACGGAAAGGAACCCGCCCAGGATGAACGCCTTGAAGGCACCCCCGGTCGTGCCGACAAAGTCGAAGCGGACGTTGCGGTAGCTCGTCACCCGCGCGCTGAAGCGCAATCCGCGTGCGGCCAACCAGGGAACGAAGAAGAGCGAAAGCAGGAAGAGGACGATGCCGACGATCGGAACGAATGTCAGCAGGAGATTGTAGAGGATCAGATAGCCGAAAACGATCACCCGCCCGATCAGGATCTGCTTGCCTTTGGCATGGTATTCAAAGGCTCGACCGAGCAGAACCGTATTTCCGTAAAAATACCTATTGCGCCGAACCTTCGCCCAGGCGGAATAAATGCCAACCGTGACGATCGTCAAAAACACGTTGACGATCCAGATGCCGAAATATTCCTTGGCGCTGCCCATGAATGAGAAGCGGTGAAAATCGATCGACACGTCGCGCGTCGGCGCTGCTTCAAGCGCCGTCGTTTCAGACACGACCATGATGGCCCCCCCCTCTGACCACTCCTTGTGCACCGGCCGCGCCGCAACGGCACTCCGGCTGCACATGATCCAACACAATTCGTCTGGTGCGCCCCCGCCCACCAAGCTGCCGTTGGAGCAGCGGTCAATTCACGACCCTTGCCCACGACTCGCAAATTAGTTGTGCCGTATCGCCGAATGCAACAAAAAAGGGCCTCCCGAAGGAGGCCCCGAGGCGGGAGGATATCGTGTCCCGTTACTTCATCGTCGGCATGACGAACTCGGCACCGTCCTTGATGCCCGAGGGCCAGCGCTCGGTGATGGTCTTCGTACGGGTCCAGAACTTGATCGAGTCCGTGCCGTGCTGGTTGAGATCGCCGAAGGACGAGGACTTCCAGCCGCCGAAGGAATGGTAGGCGAGCGGAACCGGGATCGGAACGTTGACGCCGACCATGCCGATGTTGATGCGCGATGCGAAGTCGCGGGCAGCGTCGCCGTCGCGGGTGTAGATCGCAACGCCGTTGCCGTATTCGTGCTTCATCGGCAGGTCGAGGGCTTCCTCGTAGTTCTTGGCGCGAACGACCGAGAGAACCGGTCCGAAGATTTCCGTCTTGTAGATGTCCATGTCGGGCGTGACATGGTCGAACAGGCAGCCGCCGATGAAGTGGCCGTTTTCATAGCCCTGGAGCTTGAAATCGCGGCCGTCGACCACGAGTTTCGCGCCCTGCTCGACACCACTGTCGATCAGGCTCCGGATGCGCTGTTCGGCTTCCTTGGTGACAACCGGGCCCATGTCGGCCTTTTCGTCGGTGTAGGGGCCGATGCGCAGGCTTTCGACCATCGGGGTCAGCTTCTGGATCAGGCGGTTGGCCGTTTCTTCACCGACCGGTACGGCAACCGAGATCGCCATGCAGCGCTCGCCGGCCGAACCGTAGCCGGCGCCCATCAGCGCGTTGGCGGCCTGGTCGAGATCGGCGTCGGGCATGATGATCATGTGGTTCTTGGCGCCGCCGAAGCACTGGGCGCGCTTGCCGTTCATCGCCGCCGTGCCATAGACGTAGCGGGCGATCGGCGTCGAGCCGACGAAGGAAACGGCGGCAATATCCGGGTGGGTGAGGATGGCGTCGACCGCGCCCTTGTCGCCGTTGACGACGTTGAGGATGCCGGCCGGCAGGCCGGCTTCGATCATCAGTTCAGCGAGGCGGATCGGAACCGACGGGTCACGCTCGGACGGCTTCAGGATGAAGGCGTTGCCGCAGGCGATCGCCGGAGCAAACATCCACATCGGGATCATCGCCGGGAAGTTGAACGGCGTAATGCCCGCGCCGACGCCGACGGCCTGGCGGATTGAGTACATGTCGATGCCCGGGCCGGCACCTTCGGTGAATTCGCTCTTCTGCAGATGCGGAATGCCGATGACGAATTCGCAGACTTCCAGGCCGCGGACGAGGTCACCCTTGGCGTCTTCGACAGTCTTGCCGTGTTCGCGCGAGAGGATCTCGGCAAGCTCGTTCATGTGCGTGTTCAGGAGTTCGACGAACTTCATGAAGACGCGAGCGCGGCGCTGCGGGTTGGTGGCAGCCCACTTCGGCTGCGCCGCCTTGGCGCTTGCGACCGCTGCCGCCAGCTCCGCGTCGCTGGCGAGCGCTACCGTGCCCTGCACTTCGCCGGTTGCCGGATTGAAGATGTTGCTGACGCGGCCGCTGGTGCCGGCAACGCGCTTGCCATCGATGAAATGACCGATTTCGTACATGGTTGGTTCCTCCAGACCTTGATTGTGGCGGCATGATCGCACTACGATTTCAACAAATCAATTTCCGATATTCAGCAACCGTTGTGCAAAAATCAAAGTCCACGGCTGCAGACCGAGGTCTCGACACTATGAACTGGGACGATGTCAGAATGTTTCTAGCCGTGGCGCGCACCGGACAGATCCTTGCGGCGTCAAAACGGCTTGGCGTCAACCATGCCACCCTCAGCCGCCGGGTGACGGCGCTTGAGGAAACACTGAAAACGCGGCTTCTCGTGCGCCGGCCGAACGGCTGCGAATTGACGGCTGAAGGAGAGATCTTCCTGGCGGCAGCCGAACGGATGGAGACCGAGATGCTGGCGGCGCAGTCGCAGATCGGCCGGATCGACACGGCGATCGCCGGCACCGTCCGCATCGGCGCGCCCGACGGTTTTGGTGTTTCCTTCCTGGCGCCACGCCTTGGGCGGCTGACGGCCCGCTATCCGGAACTAAAACTGCAGCTGGTGCCGGTGCCGCGCTCCTTCTCGCTGTCGCAGCGCGAGGCCGACATCGCGATCACCATCGAGCGCCCGGAACAGGGACGCCTCGTCTCCTCGAAGCTTACCGATTACACCCTCGGCCTTTATGCCTCGTCGGCCTATCTTGAGAAACATGGCACGCCGCAAACGATCGACGATCTCAGGGAGCATCGCCGCATCGGCTATGTCGAAGACCTTATCTTCACCCCGTCGCTGAATTTTTCCGCGGAGATCATGCGAAGCTGGGATGCCTCCTTCGAGATCTCCAGCGCCACCGGGCAGACGGAAGCGGTGCGTTCCAGCGCCGGCATCGGCATCCTGCACAACTACATCGCCCGCCACACACCGGAACTCCAGCGCATCCTCCCGGAGACGACCATCCGCCGCGCCTACTGGACGACCTATCACGAAAGCGCCCGCGACCTCGTTCGCGTGCGCACCGTGGTTGCCTTCCTGCAGGAACTGGTGACGGCAGAACACCAGATTTTCGTCTGACAGACAGGTTTCGAAAGCTGGTGGCTAGAGGGAGATGCCGGCGTCCCGCAAACCATCGGCGAGCCGGCCGAGCACGCCGGGATCACGATAGGGCATGGCCCGCTTGAGGTGCTCGATCGAGAAATCCGGGTTAACCTCGAATACCTCGTGCCAGTAGCGTCGCGCATCCTCATGCCGCCCGGTTCGACCATAGAGGCAGGCGAGATAAAACCGCGTCATGTCCGATCGCGGCGCCAGCGTCAGACGCCGCTTGAAAGCAATCTCCGCCTCATCGAACCGGCCGAGATTGAGCAGCGTCCGCCCCAGAAAATGCAGCGAAAGGTCGAACTGCGGGTCAAGCCTATGGGCCCGGGTGTAGAACGGCAGCGCGGCTTCGAACTGCCCCTGGAAATCCCTGATCGTACCGAGCGCGGTGTGCCCGCTTGCGGAATTGGGGTCGAGTTCGATCACCCGCTGCGCTGCCCGCTCGGCTTCATCGAAACTCCTCTGCCAGCAGAGCGCGAGCGAGAGCGCGTGATAGCCATGTGGCTCGTTGTCATCGATATCGACGGCCTTCTGTGCCAGCTCCAAGGCCCGCGCGACGTTGTCGACGGTGCCGCCGTTCCACCGATTGATGTAATCCGTAAGTGCAATGATCGAGAGGGAGGCGTAGGCTGCGGCCAAACCCGGGTCGATGGCGATGGCACGCTGCAGCATGTTGCGTGCGTCGGCAGATGAGGCAGCCTCGAACCGCAGAATGGCCTGTCGCGACCGCACGAGCATGTCATAGGCTTGCGGATCGACCTTGTTGCGGCTCTCGCGTCGCTCTTCCTCGCCGGCCGTCAGCTTCACTTTCAGCGCGGTGACGATGGTGCGGGTCACTTCGTCCTGAACTTCGAAGATGTCTTCGATGCCGCGGTCGTAGCGCTCGGCCCAGAGATGGCCGCCCGTCGTGCCGTCAATCATCTGGGCGTTGATGCGGATGCGGTTGGCGGCGCGGCGCACGCTGCCTTCAAGCACGTAGCGAACGCCGAGATCGCGGCTCACCTGACGGATATCCGGCGACTTGCCCTTGTAGGCGAAGGAGGAATTGCGGGCGATGACGAAGAGACCGGAGACTTTCGAAAGGTCTGTGATGATGTCCTCGGTGATGCCGTCGGCAAAGTAGCCCTGTTCCGGATCGCCGGACATGTTGTCGAACGGCAGCACGGCGATGGAGGGCCGACTCGGGATCTGCGGCGGCGCCTCGGGAACAACCCTCACGGGCACATCTGCATATTCGTCCGGCGACCAGCTCCAGATGTGCACCGGGCGTTCGATATTCTTGACTTCATGGTGGCCGCTATCGATGAAATCGAGGTCGATGCGGCCCTGCACATATTCGTGCACCCCGTCCGAAATCGCCACGCCGCCGGGTCTGGCGAGCGCTTCGATCCGCGCCGCGACGTTGACGCCATCGCCATAAAGGTCGCTGTCGGCGACCATGATGTCGCCCATGTTGACCCCGACGCGCAGCACGATCGCCTGTTCCGCCGGAACGTCCCTGTTTGCAGCCGTCATGGCCCGCTGGAGTGCTGCGGCACATTCGACGGCATTGACGGCGCTGGAAAACTCGACGAGCACGCCGTCGCCCGTCGTTTTGAAGACCCGCCCCCGATGGGTGGCGACAAGCGGCTCCAGCACCTCTTTCCAGCGTGCCATAAGCTGTCTGTAGGTATTCTTCTCGTCACGCTCCATCAGCCGGCTGTAGCCGACGACGTCAGCAGCCAGGATGGCGGCGAGCCTGCGCATGATGGATTCGTTGGCCATGGATTGCGGCGCCTTCCGAGAATCCCTTCTCGAAATTTTATCGATGGATGGCCCTGATGTCTATTCAGACTGAAGGCAGCCGGCAGCAGTCTTCACACCCGAGGAGAATGGGCGGTTCCCTCCCCGGCGCACCTTAGAGAGTTCGCGCAACCGGACTGGCTCTCGTCCGGCTGCCAGCCGGGCCGAATAACCCGATATGGGTATCGGCGCCGCAGGAACAGAGCGCAGTGTCTCGGCGTTTCTGCTCGATGGGAGAACCCCGTGCGTTGACTGCGGACGGCCGCAACCAACAGATGGCCCGCCCCGCAGACGCTTCGCACTCGGATTCGAGGAAGGAGGATGGAACGATGCTTGTCGCTGTTACGGGCAGGCCAATCCTGCCGGGTGAATTCATCAAGATCGAAGACGTCTTCAAGGATGCGATACGCGAGAGAAATCTCCCGCGCCGCTCATCTGAGGCGACGGCGCTGGCAGTGCGGCTGATCGAGCTCTACCAGAACGGCGTAGAGGACGCGGTGGCGTTGAGGGCGATGGCCAAGCTGTTTTGAGAGCGCGCGTGGTTCGCGCCGAACGTTTGGCAAAATGCCCCGACATCAATGAGATAGGGAAGAAATGGTACGGTTGGTGGGAATCGAACCTACGACCTCAGGTGCCACAAACCTGCGCTCTAACCAACTGAGCTACAACCGCACTGCTAGCGACTTGTGTGTCGCTTGGCGGCTCACATACGGAGACTTCCGTCGCTTTGCAAGCCTTAACTTGAGATTATCCCGCAAAAAGACCGGATGGCAACCCATCCGGTCTTTTTGAATTTCGGCGCACCCGCCGGTCCCAGGGGCAACAGCGATCTGTCGCCGCCAGCCTGCGGGCGCGATCGGTCGAGTTAGACCTTCTTGAAGGACGACATTGCCTTTTCGGCAGCTTCCTTGCCCGGCTTTGCGACGTTCTCGGCAACCTTCTTGGTGGCTTCCTGCATCGTCTTGGCCTGCTCGACAGCGAGCTCGGCCTGCTTGCGGATGAAGCCGGTCTGCAGTTCGACGAGTTCGGAGAGCGACTTCACGCCAAGCAGCGCTTCCATGTGCGAGAGCGAGTTTTCAGCATTGGTGCGCAGTGCATCGATCGCCTTGAGGCCGAGTTCGACGGTGCCGGTCTGAGCGCTTTCAAGCGTGGCTTCGACGGTCTTCGTCGCCTCTTCGGCAGCGGTCTTCATCTTGGCATAGGCTTCCTTCGACTGGACGGCACCCTTTTCCGCGAAATCGCGGAAGCTGTCGGTGAACTTCGCCGGGTCGAACGAGGAAAGGGAAAATACGTCGTCGGTCTTCTTGGTAGCCATGAAAGCGCTCCTTGGTGTCAGGCCCTCTTTTGAGGCGCCGTTGCTTGATGCGCCCTATATAGTCGAGTTCCTTGTGCATTGCAATAAAATTGTGCAGCGCACAAAAATCCCGAGCATTAACCTTGCGCGGTGAAAGCCGTGACGAAGCTTCGGGCGTCGCTGGACCCTCGCGGGTCCGCCGGGTATTAATAGAGTGTTAACCCGTAAGTGATCCGTCAATAGGCCAGTCCATGCCCGCGAGACAGTATCCCTTCATCGATATCGCCGTGCATGCACGGGTGCGAGAGCATTTCGCGCGCGGCGATGCGGCGATCCTGTTTTCGCGGGATTTCGCACGTATTCTCTGGGCCAACGATCAGGGCGCCGCTTTCTTCGGCGCCGCGTCGATCTATGACTTCATCGATGCAGGGCCGGAACAGAACGATATTTCGCTGCGCCAGCTACGCGCTGCGGCCGCACAGCTCGCGCGCGTCGGCGATCGCCGCCAGCTTTCGATCCGCAAGTACTCAGGCTTCCGCGGAACACCGCTCAATGTCGCCGTCGAGATGATCCGCGTTCGGCCGGACGAGGACGCCGTGCTCTTTACCGCGCCGCATGCCGGCGCACCGCTTTCGATTGAGGATCGGGCCGCGCGCATGATTGCCGGCCTTGACGGTCCCGACACCCACATGGCGGTGCTCGATGGCGAAGGCGCCATCGTCGCCCATTCGCCGGGCTTCCCCGACCTTGGCATGTCGGAAGAGACCCGCAAGCAACTCATCGTCGCCGTCTCGCGCGATCACGACTGGCTGATCAAGCGCCCGGTTGCCACCCGCAAGGGGCATCTGCCGGCGGCCGTCGGCAAGATCGCCGATGATCCGTCGCTGCATCTGCTCTTTGCCGTCGAGACCATTCTCGGCACCCTCGATCCCGAGGAGGATTCTCCTGCTGCCGAGCAGGTTCCGGTGCTGCCGCCCGTCGAGGATCAGCATCCGGACGAAAGCGGGGTCGCGGCCGACACCGAACTGGCAACTGACGAGATGGGCGACGAACCGGCAGCAAGCCTTGCGCCCGACGAGCCATACGAAACGGAAGACGAACCGGAGGCATCGGCCGTTGAGCCACAGGCCGAGGTCGCCGAGGTCGCCGAGGTCGCCGAGGTCGCCGAGGTCGCCGACGAAGCGGGCATTGCAGAGGCCGTCGTCGTCAAGCCCGAGCCGTCCAGCACCACCGCTGATGCGATAATTGCGCCGTCCGAGGACAAGGCCGACGGCGAAGACCTGAACGGCGAGACCACAGGGACCGCCGCCCAAGCCGCTGTCCCCGAGGAGGCCCAAGCCCCAGCGGAGGCCCAGGCCCCAGGGGAGGTCCAGGCAGAAGGCGAGACGAGCGAAATCGGCGAAGAGGACACGGCTCTCGCGGAGCAGACAGACTTCGTCTTCGCGCCCGGCGGTCGTGCAGTGCGTTTCGTCTGGAAGATCGATGCCGAGGGGCGCTTCAGCGAAATCTCCGAGGAATTCGCGACCGCGGTCGGCCCGCGCTCGGCCGATGTGATCGGCGCGAGCTTCACCGATGTTGCGGCGCGCTACGATCTCGACCGCGACCACAAGATCGGCACGCTGCTGCAGCGTCGCGACACCTGGTCCGGCAAGACGATCTTCTGGCCGGTTGAAGGCACTAGCCTCAAGGTTCCAGTTGACCTTGCGGCTTTACCCACCTATTCCCGCTCGCGCGAATTCGATGGCTTCCGCGGTTTCGGCATCGTGCGCCTTGCCGATGCCGTCGAGGACGAAAATGCCAACGGCCTGACGCTCGGCCCCCGCGCCGCGGCAAACTCGCTCGCGAACGACGCCGTGGACGCCCCATTGCCGCAACGGGGTGAGAGCGAAGGTCCGACCGAGGAGGTAGAGGGCGAAAGCCGGGTTGCGGACGAACCGCAGGTGCAGGAAGAAGCGCCGCCGGCAGCCGCGGCGGAGCCTGTCGCGGGTGAAGGCAACGAGGACGAAGCCGTAGACCTGCAGCTGTTCTCATCCGAGCCGGAAGCCACCGCCGACCTTCCAGCCGAAGACGGCGTTGCCGAAGAGCCCGCCTCCACCACGGATTCCTTCCAGGGCGAACGTCCGGCCCTGCGCGTCATCGAGACGCCGGGCAGGAGAACCTCCGACAAGGTCATCGAACTGGAGCAGCACCGCGCATCGAGCGGGCTGACGCGTGGCGAACAGGCGGCTTTTCGCGAGATCGCCCGGCAACTTGGCGATTTCGGCAAACCGGCTGAAGAGGAAGAAGCCGCGCCGGAAAGCGCCGTAACAGTGAACGCGACAACGGCCGAGCACCTCCCCCCGAACGAGAGCGACGGCACCGCTTCGCAGCAGCCCCCGTTGGGTGAGCCGGAGATCGAGGACGCAGCGCCTGTCGAGGCAAGCGAAGGCGAAACCGAGCCTGACGCGGAGACACACGCACACGCCGGCGAGAGGGACGTCCAGCAGCAAACGGCCGATATCGGTCTCAGCGGCGAGATCCTCGACAGCCTGCCGATCGGCATGCTCGTCCATCGCGGCGACCAATTGCTGCACGCCAATCCGGAGTTCCTGCGGCTTACGGCCTATGGCGATCTCGACGCGTTCGCCGACGAAGGCGGTATAGATGCGCTTTTTGCCAACGGCGAGGAAGCAATCGACGGCGAGCCCGACGGCACGCTGACGCTGATCCGCAAGGACGGCCAGTTGCGACCGGTCACCGCCCGCCTGCACTCGATCCGCTGGGACGGCAAGAGCGCGCTGATGCTGGCGTTGACCGCGGCAAGCGCACCAAACGCCCAACCGGCCAAGGATGACGAAGCGCTCGCAGCCGGCGAACAGGTCGACCGCCTGAAGACGGAAATCGACGAACTCAAGTCCATTTTGGAAACGGCCACCGATGGCGTGGTCGTTCTCGGCCATGACGGCGATATCCGCTCGGTGAACCGTTCGGCGAGCGCGCTTTTCAACTATGACGAGGGTGAGATCCGCGGCAAGCCGTTTGCGGCGCTCTTTGCCCATGAGAGCCAGAAGGCTGTCATCGACTACCTGCACGGCCTTTCCGGCCACGGCGTCGCTAGCGTGTTGAACGACGGTCGCGAAGTGATCGGGCGAGAAGCCAATGGCGGCTTCATTCCGCTCTTCATGACCATCGGCAGGCTTTCCGCATCGAACGGCTTCTGCGCCGTGATCCGCGACATCACCCAGTGGAAGCGGACGGAGGAAGAACTCCGCAACGCCAAGCGCGCAGCGGAGACGGCAAACGCCCACAAGACCGAGTTCCTCGCGCGCGTCAGCCACGAGATTCGCACGCCGCTGAACGCGATCATCGGCTTTTCCGACATGATGGCAAGCGAGCATTTCGGTCCGGTCGGTCACCCGCGCTATATCGAATATGCTGGCGATATCGGCCGATCCGGTCGCCACGTGCTCGATATCGTCAACGATCTCCTGGATATCTCGAAGATCGAAGCCGGCGAGATGGAGCTGGATTTCGGCGCAGTCGAGATCAACGATGCGGTTTCAGAGGCCGTGTCTCTCGTCCAGCCGCAGGCCAACAGCCAGCGCGTCATCATCCGCACCTCGCTTTCGGCAGCCGTGCCGAACGTCGTCGCCGATGGTCGGTCGATCAAGCAGATCGCGCTCAACATCCTCGCCAACGCCATCCGCTTCACGCCCTCGGGCGGGCAAATCGTCGTCTCGACCTCCTACGAGGCGAACGGCAGCGTGATCCTGAGGATCCGTGACACCGGCGTCGGCATGACGCGCAGCGAGCTGGACCAGGCGATGAAGCCTTTCCGGCAGGTGACGACGGGCGCGCGCAAGCGCGGCGACGGCACCGGGCTCGGTCTGCCGCTGACCAAGGCGATGGCGGAAGCGAACCGGGCGCACTTCTCGATCACCTCCGCGCCGAACGAAGGTACGCTGGTGGAAATCTCCTTCCCGTCACAACGCGTCTTGGCGAACTGAGACCGGATGTTATAAGGAAATGTTGACTTGCGGCGGCCAGTTTGCTGGCCGCCGGTTGGCTTTCCTGCCGTCTCGCTTCGGAATCGATCGATTGCAGTCCACCACTCAGAGAACAAAGCGGCGTCTTGCACGTGCAGGGACCGGTCTTTCCCATCCACTCCTGGCGACCTGGGCCGGCCTGACGTCGGTAATCGTGCTGATGCCGATCATCGCGATCGCGTGGCTCGCCGTATCAGGCGGAGGCGGCAACTGGCCGCATCTCATGGAGAACGTCATTCCGCGGGCGACCGGGCGAACGCTGCTCCTGGTTTCGCTGACCGGTACCGTCACAGCGGTTGTCGGCATCCTGACCGCCTGGCTGGCCGCAAGCTGCGAGTTTCCGCTTCGCCGATTTCTGTCCGCCGCCCTGGTACTGCCGCTCGCCATTCCCGCCTATCTCGCGGCATATGCTTTCGGTGAGCTCTTCACATTTACCGGACCGGTGCAGAGCCTGATCCGCTTCATTTTCGGCTTCAAGACAAGCCGCGACTACTGGTTTCCGGATATCCGCTCGCTCGGCGGCGCGGTGCTGGTGCTGAGCTCCGTGCTCTACCCTTACATCTATCTCGCCTGCCGCTCGATGTTCCTGATGCAGGGACGAGCGGCTGCGGACGTCGCGCGCACACTCGGCGCCGGTCCGCTGAAGGTGTTCTTCCGCATCCAGATCCCGATGGCCCGTCCGGCGATCATGATCGGCCTGACGCTGGTGGCGATGGAGACCCTCAACGACATCGGCGCCGTCGAGTTCCTCGGCGTGCAGACGCTGACCTTCTCGATATTCGATACCTGGCTCAATCGCGGCAGTCTCGCGGGCGCTGCACAGATCGCCTGCATCATGCTTGTCTTCGTCATCGGCCTGATGATGATCGAGCGGGCCGCACGCCGCCGCCAGCGCTTTTCGAGCCAGAAGACGACCTCGGCCGTGCATGACGCTGTCCGGCTGTCGCTCACCGGGTGGAAGAAATGGGCGGCAATGTTCGCCTGCCTCCTGCCCGTCCTCTCCGGTTTTGCGGTGCCGTTCTTCATCCTCGGGAACTTTGCCCTGAAGCGAATCGACCAGTTCCTGGAGCCTCGTCTTCTGAACGCGCTCTTCCACAGCATCCTGGTTTCGGGTGCGACGGCGATGGTCACGGTGCTGCTCGGCTTCGTGCTGGCCTATGCGGCCCGCACCGGGCATTCCAGGGTATCCGACACGGCCGGGCGGCTCGCCTCCTTCGGCTACGGTGTGCCCGGCACGGTGCTGGCGATCGGCGTGCTCTTTCCGCTCGCCGCCCTCGACAATGCGATCGACGCCGGCATGCGGGAGACCTTCGGCATTTCGACCGGCCTGATGATGACGGGTACGGGCTTTGCCATCATCTACGCCTGCAGCGTGCGCTTCCTCACCATGGCGGAAGGCTCGCTCGAAGCCGGCTTCCAGAAGCTCTCTCCGCATCTCGACATGGCCGCGCGCGCGCTCGGGCGCACGGGCGGACAGACCTTGCGCACCGTGCTCCTGCCAATGATGCGTCCCGCCGTTCTGACGGCGGCGTTGCTCGTCTTCATCGAAACGATGAAGGAGCTTTCGGCGACAATCATGCTGCGCCCCTTCAACTTCAACACGCTCGCCACCCTCGTCTACGAGGACGCGTCGCGGGCGAAGGTCGAGGATGCCTCGGTTGCCGCGATGATCATCGTCATCGCCGGCATGATCCCGGTCATCGCCGTTTCGCGGTCCCTCGAAGGGCGATCCTGATCGACTGGCGAGGCCTGCTCCGCTCTCTTCCGACGGCAGCAACGGCACAAAAAAAAGGTGGCTGGGAGGCCACCTCGATAGTCGAATGCTAAACCAACAAGTGCTCGAGAAGGGATGACATCATGTCAGCGGCGGCATCGCTGCCAAGCGCCGAACTACATCGACCGGCCTCAAGTTGACATGACCATGCGCCCCTAATTCTTAACAAGACCTTACCAGGCGACTCCGCAATTTTAGTGATTTTTCAGCAAGTCTGAAGGCTTGGTTAATTCCGGGAGCGCCAAGAAGTTAACGCGCCCTCAATTCTTAAGGGCCTCGAGCCCGGCAAAAAGGTCGAGCGCTTCGGGGTTGGCGAGCGCCTCCTTGTTCTTCACCGGACGGCCGTGCACGACATCACGAACGGCGAGCTCGACGATCTTGCCCGACTTGGTGCGGGGAATATCGGTGACCGCGATCACCTTCGCTGGCACGTGGCGCGGCGACGCGCCGATGCGGATGCGGTTCTTGATCGCCTTCGTCAGATCATCGGTGAGTGCGAGGCCCGATGCGAGGCGGACGAACAGAACGACGCGCACATCGTCTTCCCAATCCTGCCCGATGCAGAGGGCTTCTGCGACCTCTTCCATCTGCTCGACCTGATTGTAGATCTCGGCGGTGCCGATGCGCACGCCACCCGGGTTCAACGTCGCGTCGGACCGACCGTGAATGACAATGCCGCCATGTTCAGTCCATTCGGCAAAGTCGCCATGGCACCAGACGTTGTCGAAGCGCTCGAAATAGGCGGCGCGATACTTGGCGCCGTCCGGGTCGTTCCAGAACATCACCGGCATCGACGGAAACGCCTTGGTGCAGACGAGCTCGCCCTTTTCGCCGCGCACGGACTGCCCCTCATCATTCCAGACGTCGACCGCCAATCCGAGGCCGGGTCCCTGGATCTCGCCGCGCCATACCGGCTTCAGGGGATTGCCGAGCACGAAACAGGAGACGATATCCGTGCCGCCGGAGATCGAAGCGAGCTGGACGTCCGACTTGATGCCTTCATAGACGAAGGAGAAACCTTCCGGCGACAAGGGCGAACCGGTGGAGGTGAGCAGCCGCAGGGTCGAGAGGTCATGCGTTTTCGCCGGCACGAAGCCACCCTTGCGGACCGCATCGATATACTTGGCCGACGTGCCAAACACGGCAAACTTCTCGGCAGCAGCGTAGTCGAAGAGCACGTTGCCGTCGGGATAGAAAGGCGAGCCGTCAAAGAGGCAGAGCGTGGCGCCAACCGCCAGGCCTGAGACCAGCCAGTTCCACATCATCCAGCCACAGGTGGTGAAGTAGAAGAGCTTTTCGCCACGGCGAAGACCGCAATGGAAACGGTGTTCCTTCAGGTGCTGCAGCAGGGTGCCGCCGGCCGAATGAACGATACACTTGGGAACACCCGTCGTGCCCGATGAAAACAGCACGTAGAGCGGATGGCTGAAAGGCAGCCGTTCGAAGGTCAGGGCCTTGGCCGCGAAGGGCGCTATGAAAGCCTCAAGGGTCCGGCCGTTCTCAACCGAGGCGGCGAGCGCGGCGCTGTCGCCGGCATAGGGGACGATCAGCGCCGGCACCGACAGGGCCCTGGAAACGGCGCCCACCTTCGCATCGACGTCCTGACGCTTGCCGTTGTACCAGTAGCCGTCGCAGGCAATGAAGAGTTTTGGCGCGATCTGGCCGAACCGGTCGAGAACCCCCTGTTCGCCGAAATCGGGAGAGCAGGAGGACCAGATCGCTCCGATCGAGGCTGTCGCCAGCATCAGCGCGATGGTTTCCGGCATGTTCGGCATCATTGCCGCGACACGGTCGCCGGGACCGATATCCAGCGCCTTCAGCGCCTGCTGCAGGCGCGAGACCAGGGCGCGCAAGTCATCCCAGGACCAACGGTAGCTGACCTTGTCCTCGCCACGGAAGACGAGCGCGTCGCCGCTACCGGTTTCGCGAAGCAGGTTTTCGGCGAAGTTCAGTTTTGCTTCGGGGAAGAAGCGCGCGTCGAGCATCCGGTCGCCGTTGACGAGGGCCGTCACGCCGCGTTCGCCGATGACGCCGCAATGGTCCCAGACAGCAGTCCAGAAATCGCCGCGCTCGGCCACCGACCAGGCATGGAACGCGTCATAATCCGCAAAGGTCAGGCCGAAGCGTTCGCTGCACCAGGCGATGAATTCGGCCATGGGGCTGTGTTCACGGATTTCGGGACTCGGAACCCACAACGGCTGCTCTGCTTGCATGCTTTCCTCCACTCCTGCTCCACGCCCTCTATACCATGCTGCATCGCAAAATAAACAGCACCCGCGGTCGCATCGGCATCGCGCTGGCGACATTTACCTGTCTGTTTCCTGTCTGTCGCATTTGATTTCTGAGGACCGAAGGCCTATCCAACATGCGTGATCCAAGCGACGGCGACCAGGCAGACATGATACGGAATTTCCTGCATACGATGCGCGACGCACGCCTGTGGTCGCGGCTGAGGCGCCGTCATTTCCTTTGGCCCGCCGCGCTCGGCGTCGGGCTTGCCGTGGGCTACAATGCCGCCCTGCCCCTGCTGATTTCGACCACCGATGTGCGTCCGACGATGGAGCACATGCTCGACGCCTGGTCCGGCGGGAAAACTCGCATCGAAGGCAAGCCCGAGATCCGCTTCTGGCCACACCCGACCCTCACCCTGCGTTCGGCGACCATCGAGACCGCGGACGGCACTGCGCGCAAGCTCGCGCATATCGGCAGCATCACTGCCTCCTTCAGCCTGCTTTCCGCCATCGATGGCGACCCGGAGCTCGAGGACATCCGCCTGATCGAGCCGGTCGTGACGCTGGAAAGACGGACGGATGGCACGCTCAACTGGCAACGCCCACGCTGGCTGGATAAAACGGAGAAGCCGACCTCCGGCGACGATACCCCCTTCGGTGACGTCACGGTCGAAAGCGGACGCCTGCAGGTCATCGACCTCATCACCAATCGGACGCATGAATTTTCCGGCATATCCGGTACGGTCAAGTGGCCGTCCTTCTCCGAACGCCTGAGCGCGCAGCTCTCGGGCAGCCTTGGCGGTCAGCTGGTGAGCTGGACGCTCGACTGCAACGAACCGCTGGCGCTGCTTGCCGGCCGCGATACGACACTCAGGACATCGCTTGCCTCTATTCCGCTGAACCTTTCATTCGAAGGCATTGGCAGCCTGTCGCAGAAGCCGATCAATTCGGGCCGGCTCCAGCTTTCGACCGCGTCCTTGCAAACGCTTGTCGCGTGGTATCAGGGGAAGTCCGACCCTGCCCTGCCGGACAGCAGCCTCAACCTCAGTGCCAGCGTCACGGCCAGTGACCACTCGCTGAAATTCGATGAGCTGCAGGTGGCCCTGGGCGGCGCCAACGCGACCGGTGTTCTCGACATCTCGACGCCTGCGAACGACACGCCTCGGATCGAAGGCACGCTCGCCTTCGACCACATTGCACTCAACGGCTTGCAACCCATCATCGACCAGTTGCCGTCGGAACCCGACGACATTGCAAAGCAGCTTCGCGACGTTTTCGTGCGGACCTGGCGTGCCGATGTCCGCCTGTCGGCGCAAGAAGCCCTGGTCGGTCCGTTGCGGCTGGTGGACCTGGCCGCCGGCATCATCATCGACCATGGGCGCGCCTCCATCGACATTGCCGACAGCACCTATGCCAATGGCCGGCTTAGCGGCCGGATCGCCGTTTCGGAAGCGGGATTGGCGAAAGGCGGCAAGCTGGAGCTTGTGCTGAAGAATGCCGACCTCGCGGCAGCGCTTGCGGATTTCGGATTTACCGGACCGATTCCAACCGGCCGAGGCAACGTCAATTTCGATCTGGTGACTGATCGTCCGTTCTGGACCGAGCAGGCCGCCGAGGCTTCGGGCCGCATCAGGCTTTCGCTTGCCAACGGCAGCCTCACCGGCTTTGACGCAAACGCCTTCGCGGACCTGGTGAGGGCGGGCGAGTTCTTCTCGCTGGCTCAGGCGAGCGATGGTAGCTTCTCTTTCCAGACGGCAGACATCGAAGCCAGCTTCGGCCAGGGGTCGGCGCGCCTGAACCAGGCGCTCTTCACCGGCCAGACCGGCAGCCTTTCGGTCAACGGCGTCATTCCCTATCGCAGCGGCAGCCTCGCGCTCGCCGGAACCTTCATCGACACGCTCAATGCCGGACAGAGGCTGCGCTTCTTCGTCGGCGGCTCCTGGCCGAATGCTGTGATCTCGCCCCTGTCGGTGCTCGGCGAACCCAACTGAAACGGCCGGCGTCAGGGACACCGGCCGTTGGCTTGAAAATCAGGACGAACGCAAAGCAATCTTCCGCCAGGCGCAGAGCCGCATCGGTTCAGGATTGGGCAAAGGCGGCCCGTTCGTCACGCTCGCGCTGTACCTCGCGCTGCTTGGTGACGATGGAGGCGACGACCACCCCGATCGCGACGACACCGATCAGGATCGTGCAGATCGCGTTGATTTCCGGCGTCACGCCAAGCCGCACCTGACTGTAGATCTTCATAGGCAGCGTGGTTGCACCCGGTCCGGTCGTGAAGCTCGAGATCACGAGATCATCCAGCGACAAGGTGAAGGCCAGCACCCAGCCGGAAAACACCGCCGGCGCAATGACCGGCAAGGTGATCGCGAAGAAGGTCGCAACCGGGGTCGCCCCAAGATCGAGTGCTGCCTCTTCGATCGACCGGTCGAAGCTCAGGAGCCGCGACTGCACGACCACGGCAACGAAGCACATGGTGAAAGTGATGTGCGCCAGCGTGATCGTCCAGAAGCCGCGGTCGAGACCGATGGCCACGAACAGCAGCAGCAGCGACAGGCCGGTGATCACCTCGGGCATGACGAGTGGCGCATAGACCATGCCGGAGAACAGCATGCGACCGCGAAAGCGCGTGTAGCGAACGAGCGCGATCGCTGCAAGCGTTCCAAGCACGGTTGCACAGGTCGCCGAGATCAACGCGACGCGAATCGTCACCCAGGCAGCATCGAGCAGCGCCTGATTGTGCCAGAGTTGCGTGTACCACTTGGTCGAAAAGCCGGCCCAGACCGTGACGAGCTTCGATTCGTTGAAGGAGAAGATAATCAGAAGCACGATCGGCAGGTACAGGAACCCGAAGCCGAGAACGATCGAGGCGATGTTGAAACGTGACCAGGTGCCCATGACCTACCTCCCCTCGCCATCGGCTTTCGCCTGCGCGTTCTGGAAATAGACGATCGGCAGCACCAGGATCAGCAACAGGATCGTCGCCACGGCCGAGGAAACCGGCCAGTCGCGGTTGGCGTTGAACTCGTTCCAAAGCGTCTTGCCGATCATCAGCGTCTCCGAACCGCCGAGCAGATCGGGGATGACGAACTCGCCGACCGCAGGAATGAAGACAAGCAGGCAGCCGGCGACCACGCCCGCCAGCGACAATGGGAACGTCACCCGCCAGAAGGCGGTGAACGGCGTGCAGCCGAGATCGAGCGCCGCTTCGGTCAGCGAGTGGTCCATCTTCTCCAGTGAGGAGTAGATCGGCAGCACCATGAAGGGCAGGTATGAATAGACGATGCCGATATAGATCGCCCAATTGGTGTTGAGGATGATCAGCGGCTGGTCGATGACGTTGATGCTCATCAGGAACTGGTTGAGCAGACCCTCGGGCTTGAGGATCGCGATCCAGGCGTAGACGCGGATCAGGAAGCTCGTCCAGAACGGCAGGATCACCAACATCAAGAGCGTCGGCCGAATGGTCTTCGGCGCCTTCGCCATGCCGTAGGCGACCGGATAGGCGATCAGCAGCGTCAGCACGGTCGAAACCGCCGCAATGATGACGCTCGACACATAGGCATTGAAGTAGAGGACATCCTCCGTCAGCCAGACATAGTTGTCGAACGAGAATTCTCTCGCCTTTTCAACGATGCCGGACAGGCCGCCAAAGAGATCGAAGACCGGCGTATAGGGCGGCATCGCCACTGCCGTCTGCGACAGCGAGATACGGAAGACGATGAAGAAGGGGATGAGGAAGAAAAACAGTAACCAGGCATAGGGGATGATGATGACGAGGCGGCTGAAGAGAGCGGAGGCGACACGTGTCATGGTCTCAATCCTTCAGAACGACGCCGGCGTCTTCGCCGAAGGAAACCCACACTTCCTGATCGTAGCCGAGCGGATCCTCGACGGCGCGCACCGCATTCAGCGACGACGCCTTGATCACGCGTCCGTCCTTCAGACGCACGTGGAAAACGGTCATGTCGCCGAGATAGCCGATATCCCAGATCTCACCCTGCACCGTGTTGACGGGGGCGTGGGCCGGCGGCTGCCGGCTGACGCGGATCTTTTCCGGACGGACGGCGACGGCAGATTTTCTGCCGGCAGCCGGCGTTTCGGGGGACGCCATGCGGATGGGAAAGCCATTGGTGCCTTCGAGGCGCACATAGCCACCCTCTGCTCCGGAGACGGCTCCTTCGAAGATGTTGACGTCGCCGATGAAGTCCGCGACGAAACGGGAATTGGGCGCCTCATAGATTTCGGCCGGGGTCGCAACCTGGATGACCTTGCCGTGGCTCATGACGGCGATGCGGTCCGCCATGGTCATCGCCTCCTCCTGGTCGTGGGTCACGACGACGAAGGTGAGACCGAGCTCCTGCTGCAGGTCCATCAGTTCGAACTGGGTCTCCTCGCGCAGCTTCTTGTCGAGCGCGCCGAGCGGTTCGTCGAGCAGCAGCACCTTCGGCCGCTTGGCGAGCGAGCGGGCGAGTGCCACGCGCTGGCGCTGGCCACCGGAAAGCTGGTGCGGCTTGCGCTGGGCAAACTTCTCGAGCTTCACCAGCTTCAGCATCTGCGCCACGCGCGCTGCGATGTCCGCCTTCGGCATACCGTCCTGCTTCAGTCCGAAGGCGATGTTGTTCTCCACCGTCATGTGCGGAAAGAGCGCGTAGGACTGGAACATCATGTTGACGGGCCGCCGGTAGGGCGGGATGCCGGCCAGGCTCTGGCCGTCGAGAATGATCTCGCCCGACGTTGGCTGCTCGAAGCCGGCGAGCATGCGCAGAAGCGTCGATTTTCCGCAGCCCGAGGCGCCGAGGAGCGCAAAGAACTCGCGCGTGTAGATGTCCAGCGAAAGGTCGTCGACAGCGGTAAAGTCGCCGAACCGCTTCGTCACGTTCTTGAAGGAAATGAATGGCTTGGAAGCGGGATCCGCCCAAGGGGCAAAGGACCGCCGGATACTGCCGAGAGACTTCATCATCTATCCCCGAATGATACAGCCGATGGGCACTCTCGTTTTCCCCGGTGCCCCCTTAAGAAAATTGCCCGGATTTTGAGGTCCGGGCAATTCGTTTTCCGCTCTTACTGGCCGGTTACGACCTTTGTCCAGAGTCGGGTCAATACCCTCTGTTCTTTCGCCTCGAAGGGCGTCACCGTGAACAGTTTCTGCATCACCTCGTCCGACGGATAAATGGCGCTGTCTTCCAGAACGGCCTTGTCGAGGAACTGCTGCGAGGCCTTGTTGCCGTTAGCATAGAAGACATAGTTCGATGCCTTGGCCACGACTTCGGGCTTCATCATGTAGTTGAGGAACGCATGGGCTTCCTCGACGTGCGGTGCATCGGCAGGGATCGCAAGCATGTCGAACCACATCTGCGCGCCCTGCGAGGGGATCGCGTAGTCGACGGTCACACCGGCCTTTGCTTCGGCCGCACGGTCGCGGGCCTGGAAGACGTCGCCGGAGAAGCCGATTGCGAGGCAGATGTCGCCGTTGGCGAGCGCGTTGATGTATTCCGAGGAATGGAACTTGCGCACATAGGGACGGATGCTCGCCAGCAGCTCAGCCGCCTTTTCCAGATCGGCAGCCTCGTGGCTATCCGGATTGAGGCCGAGATAGGCGAGCGCCGAAGGCATGACGTCGGTCGGGGAATCGAGGATGTGGATGCCGCAATCCTTGAACTTCGCCGCCAGTTCCGGCTTGAAGATGACGTCCCAGTTGGGCTTCTCGTCGGTACCGAGGATCGCCTTCATCTTGTCGACATTGTAGCCGATGCCGGTGGTGCCCCACATGTAGTCGATGGCATAGTCGTTGCCCGGATCGTACTTGGCCGTACGATCCATGATCACATCCCACATATTGGAAAGGTTCGGCAGCTTCGACTTGTCGAGCTTCTGGAACACGCCGGCAGCGATCTGCCGCTGCAGGAAGGTCGCCGTCGGCACGACGACGTCGTAGCCCGAACCGCCCGCGAGCAGCTTCGTCTCCAGGATCTCGTTGGAATCGAAGACGTCGTAGACGACCTTGATGCCCGTCTCCTTGGTGAAGTCTTCCAGAATGCTGCTGTCGATGTAATCCGACCAGTTGTAGACGTTGACCACGCGCTCCTGCGCCGAGGCCAGCATGGTCGAACCGGCCAGGACGGCTGCCGCCAGGGTTGTGACGATGAGCTTGGACATACAACTCCCCTTTTGATTTTTCATATCGGGCCCGGCATGCCGGGCACCGTCTATCCGCTTCGCTCAGGCCGCGAGGTTAGGCATGTTTCTCGATAACCTCAAGCGCTTTCGTGCCAATAAAAGGCGCCGTCGCATCGGCCAACGGTTTTCACAAGTCAAGGAAAATCGGGCACTTATGGCGAAGCGCCGCACCCCTCATCAAACCGGGCGGCAGCGTCCACCGCAGTTAACCATGTCCATGCTCGACATGTACGGACCGACGTTTACAATTGATTAACCATAACCGCCGTGCGATTTTCGCTCCGGTTGTGCATCAAAGTACGGGTATTGCGATGGGCGAGAAGATCATTGGCGAGAAGGCCATGGGCGGGCGGAGCCGCAGGATCGACCCCAAGGAATTGAAACGCCTTTCCGTGCTCGAACCGCGAAAGGCGCTGAGCGCGATCGCCTTCGATTGGGCGATGATTTCAGCGGCAATCGCCGTCAGCGAATATGCCGGCAATCCGCTTGTCTACCTGATCGCCGTGGTGCTGATAGCCGGACGCATGCACGCGCTCGGCTGCATGATCCACGAGGCTGCGCATTATCGCATCATCCGCAACCGAAAACTCAGCGACTGGATGAGCGATCTCCTGCTCGCCTGGCCGGTGCTTGCGACTGTCGACGGCTACCGCCAGAACCATCTCGCCCATCATCAGCACGCCAATACCGACGCGGATCCGGACTGGACCGCAAAGCTCGGCATGCCGCAATTCACCTTTCCGCAGAAGCTTGCGCGCGGAGTCACCCAGTTGTTTGGCTATCTCGTCGCGGTCAACTCGCTGCGCGACATGCTGCATATGGCCAAGCGCATGGGAAAGAACGACCGCTCGACGCTTCAATACAAGGTCCTGCGCATCGGTTTCTATGTGGCCGCGGCGGCGATCTTCACGCTGCTCGGTATCTGGCGGGAAGTGGCGCTCTACTGGGTGGTGCCGTTCCTTACGTTCTTCTGCCTGTTTCTCTATATACGCAGCGTCGCCGAACACTTCGGCAGCATGGACTACAGCGACGAATTGACGAGCTCTCGCACGGTCTATCCGCATGCCTGGGAGAAGCTGTTCTTCGCCCCCCACCACATCAACTACCACCTCGAGCACCATCTCTATCCCGGTGTGCCGTTCTACAATCTGCCGGAGCTGCACGCGATCCTGATGCGCGACAGGACCTATGCAGACAAGGCGCACATTACCCGGGGCTACACGACCGGACTGCCGGCGGAATGCTTCGCGCCGAACGCACCGCTGCTGCCGAACCAGCACCCCGTCAGCTACTGAAAATCAAAGACACTGAGGCCGGTCGCCATCTCATCGAGACCGAGCGGCCGCGTGACCGGCGGTTCGGCACGCGCGAGGCAGCCCTGCCGCTCGCAGAGCCGACAGGCAGCACCAATCGCGACCGCCGGCGGCAGCGTCGAACCGTAGACCACCTCATCAGCGAAGGATGCTTCGCAACCGAGCAGCAGGGTCGTGCGCCGGACCCGCTCCTGGAACGCCGCCTGCGGGCCGTCCAGTGTGCGTGCCACCGTCAGAAACGCAGCGCCATCGGGCATTTCGACACGATCGACCAGAACCTGCCCGGGCACCGAGAATGCGGCATGGATATTGAGCTTCGGACAGCCGCCGCCGAATTTCGCCTGCGGGAAGCCTGATGCACCGGCCCGCCGCAGGCGGTGGCCGGCATTGTCGATCTCCATCAGGAAGAACGGCACGCCCTGCGCTCCGGGGCGCTGCAGCATGGTCAGCCGGTTGGCGGCCTGCTCGAAGGAGACCTGAAAGCGGGCGCGCAACATATCGACATCATATTTCGCGCGCTGCGCCGCGGCGAGGAAGGCGGCATAGGGCATCATCAGCGCATGCGCGCCATAGCGCGCAAGCTCGAAGCGAGCGATACGGCGCGCCTCCGCAGTCGAGAAACGCAAGGGCTCGAGTTCCGCGATGATCGCGTCGTGGCAGGCGATCGATACCGCCTCCATGGCGATCTCGCGCAACTGGTCATAGGGCGACAGCCGTTCGGAGATGAAAAGGCGCATGGAATGGCGGTCAAAGCGCCGGCGCAGGTTGGGCATCGCATGCACCGGCAGGCTGCGCACCACCAGGCCATGCTCCTTCTTCAACCAAGTCTTCAGAGCGCCCACAAGGTCATCGCCAGGCGACAGCGCCTCATGGAAGGCTTCTGCTGCCGCCTCGATTGCAGCAAAATGATTGGGCCGGGCTTCGAATGTCTCGCGCACCTCGTCCATCGGCAGCCGCGTGCCCGAAAGCGCTTCCATGTGCCCCTGCCCCGCCAGGAGATCGGCGAGGTCCTTGAGGCGAGCCGCCTGCTCGCGATAGGCGCGGTAGAGCTTGACGACACCGCCGGCGGCATTGGGGGCGGCTTCCGCCACCTCGATCAGTTCCTGCTCTCCCGGCAGTTCCGCCGAGAGAAGCGGATCGGCGAAAACCTCGCGCAACTGCGCGAGGTTGCCGCCGGTTTCCCCCTGCAACTCGTCGAGATCGACCTTGTAGACCGAGGCGAGTTTCAAAAGCAGCTGCACCGTCAAGGGCCGCTGATTGCGCTCGATCAGATTGAGGTAGGACGGCGAGATCCCGAGCGCATCGGCCATGGCCGTCTGTGTCAGCGACAGGCCATTGCGGATACGCCTGACCCGCGGCCCGGCAAAGATCTTGTTTTCGGCCATTTGTAATTACCTTTACAAGTTCTGCCGCACAACACGATTTACACTTTTTACAAATTTACTTCGCACTTCTGTCAAAAGCAAGACAAGATAACCTTTTTGATCTCACCATTTCTCTGTTTCCATTAGCCGAATGTCGCAGCGCAATGTAAAAACTGTCACATGAACTCGAAACGAAAAGCACCGAACGACAAAAGTCGAATGGATGCCCGGTTTTGACGGGAGGATATAATGACTGATTTTTACAAGCTTGTTCCGAGCGCGCCGCAAGGCCGCTTCGATGGCATCGAACGCCCCTATGGTGCAGAGGCCGTGAAGCGGCTGCGCGGGTCGGTCGAGATCCGCCATTCGCTGGCCGAAATGGGCGCGAACCGCTTGTGGAAACTCATTCACGAGGATGACTTCGTCAACGCTCTCGGCGCGCTCTCGGGCAACCAGGCCATGCAGATGGTCCGCGCCGGCCTGAAGGCGATCTATCTATCCGGCTGGCAGGTTGCTGCCGACGCCAACACCGCTTCGGCCATGTATCCGGACCAGTCGCTCTATCCGGCCAATGCCGCACCCGAGCTTGCCAAGCGAATCAACCGCACGCTGCAGCGCGCCGACCAGATCGAGACCTCCGAAGGCAACGGCCTTTCGGTCGACACCTGGTTCGCGCCGATCGTCGCCGATGCCGAAGCCGGCTTCGGCGGTCCGCTCAACGCCTTCGAGATCATGAAGGCTTTCATCGAAGCGGGTGCCGCGGGTGTCCACTACGAGGACCAGCTCGCTTCGGAAAAGAAGTGCGGTCACCTCGGCGGCAAGGTTCTGATCCCGACGGCGGCCCATATCCGCAACCTGAATGCGGCGCGGCTTGCTGCCGACGTCATGGGCACACCGACGCTGGTCATCGCCCGCACCGACGCGGAAGCGGCCAAGCTCTTGACCTCCGACATCGACGAGCGCGACCGTCCCTTCGTTGATTACGATGCCGGCCGCACAGTCGAAGGCTTCTATCAGGTGAAGAACGGGCTCGAGCCCTGCATCGCCCGCGCGGTGGCTTATGCGCCGCATTGCGACCTGATCTGGTGCGAAACATCGAAGCCGGACCTGGAGCAAGCCCGCAAGTTTGCCGAGGGCGTGCACAAGGTGCATCCGGGCAAGCTGCTCGCCTACAACTGCTCGCCGTCGTTCAATTGGAAGAAGAACCTCGACGACGCAACGATCGCCAAGTTCCAGCGGGAGCTGGGCGCGATGGGCTACAAGTTCCAGTTCATCACGCTTGCCGGCTTCCATCAGCTGAACTTCGGCATGTTCGAGCTGGCGCGCGGCTACAAGGCGCGGCAGATGGCCGCCTATTCGGAGCTGCAGGAGGCGGAGTTCGCAGCCGAGGCCAACGGCTACACCGCCACCAAGCACCAGCGTGAGGTGGGCACCGGCTACTTCGACGCCGTTTCGATGGCGATCACCGGCGGCCAATCCTCGACGACCGCCATGAAAGAATCGACCGAACACGATCAGTTCCGCCCGGCCGCAGAGTGAAAGCCCGGCGGGAGCGCGGCAATCCCTGCCCGCTGCGCTCCTGCCGATCCCCAGAAATTGGGGCGGGATGCGGACGGAACCCGCATCCCATTCCAGCCTCGAACCTCAAGGAGAAGTCCAATGACAGTCCAGACACGCGTCAAGGAACGGGCCGAGGAGCAGTCTTCGGCAATGACCCCGGACCAGCAGGCTGCGATCCGCATGGTCGCCAACGACCTGCACCGCCTCAACCAGTCCGTCATGAAAGCCGTCGACGCCGGCGTATCGGTCGAGCTCGTTCGCTCGGCCCGCCACCACGGCGGCGAAGGCAACTGGGGCGATCTTCTGATCCCCGTCATCGTTACACAGGGCCGGCCGTGATGCTGATCGCGATGATGCTTGCGATGGCCCTGCTTTCGTCAATTTCATTTCAGCCGCTGGCCGCAATCAGAGCGACGAAAGCAATTTCAGGTTGATTTTTACGTCTATCAAAGCGACGATATGACGTTGCACGAGATCGGAATGGCCGGCGAGAATGCCGGCCATTCATGGTTGCAACACTGAATCGTGATTCAACGCTTGCCTTTGAACTGCCATTTCAAGTTGATCGGTCGCCTTGCAGCGGGTTACATTAGCCTAGCCTATTTGAGCTAGGGGCAAGCATGTATCGATCGACGAAAGCTGCCGATACGGCCGAACTGACGGAGCTGATCTACGGCGCCGCCTTTGGCGACTGCAGCTGGCAGGACTTTCTCGACCGGCTGACGACGACCATGCCCGACGGGCGCTCGGCACTGCACTACCACGATCTGACATCGCCAGCCGCCTGCGTGCCCTACGTCTCCGGCTTTACCCCTGATGCGATCGACCAATTCAACAACCACTTCGCGGCGATCAACCCGTGGATTCCGAAGTCGGTGCTCGTGCCGGTGGGGCGGGGTCTCTCCGGCGAACACATCGTCTCGCGCGCGGACCTCATCAAATCGGAGTTCTACAATGATTGGCTGAAGAGCCAGACCGGCTGCGAGACCACTGTGGGCGTGACGATCGTGCGCAGCCCGACCCGCACATTGCTGGTATCGACCTGCACATCGTCGACGGACGAAGAGGTCAACCAGCGGGCAGCCGATCAATACACCCAGCTTGCTCCCCATCTGAAGCGCGCCTTCGACTTCCTGCGGCGGCGTGACCTGATGATAGCCGAACAGCATGAGGGCCGGACGCTGCTGGATACGATCGGCGTCGGCGTCATCTATGTCGGCGACAATCTCCGCATCCGTTCGATGAACGACAATGCCGAACAGATGGCGGCCAAGGGCTCTCCGTTTCGCGTCACGCACAACGGGCGCCTGTTCATGGACGAGCCGGAAACCAATGCGACGCTGGAGCTGCTGGCCTCACCGGTCGGCGCCGCGGCGCAGCCGCAGGTTCGCATCGTCACGACCGCGGAGGATGGCGCTTTCCGGATCACCCTGGTCCGGCGAAGCGCCAACATCTTTACCGAACTTCTGGATGGCCCCACGGTCGCGGTGCTGATCGAGCCGGCGACGTCACTCGTTTGCGACCAACGCCTCGACCATCTTAAGGACAGCTACGGCCTCACGCCGGCCGAAATCCGCATCGCCTCCGGCGTCGCCGCCGGCCTGACGCTGAAGGAAATGTCGCACGCCAACGGCGTCAGCTACGAGACGATCCGCACCCAACTGAAAAGCATCTACGCCAAGACCCGGGTCAATTCCCAGGCTGCCCTCGTCAAACTCCTGATGCGTTGAACAAGCGCCAAGATTTCCAATCTAACAGCTAAGCGCGCGGCCTGGATGCCGGCTGGGTGCCCTCCTGTTCAGCCGCGACGCGGTCGTTTTCCGGCAAAGACGTCGGCATGGCTGCGCAACAGCTTCGTCATGCGGTCGACCACCGTGCGGATTTCCCTTCGGTGCCGGTCCTCGTTGTTCATCACGATCCATTGCCGGTGCCGCAGCGCCGGGATCTCCTCGCCGGCGCGTTCCAGCATCGGGTCGAGATCACCGACGAAACAGGGCAGCACAGCGCAACCGGCGCCGGCGCGGGCGAGATCCAAAAGCGAGCGCGGCCGCGTGATCGTCGCGACGATCCGGCCGTCTGCCTGCTGGTGCGGCCAACGAAGATAGGCCGAGATCGCCTCCTCTTCGCCCACCGCCACCCACCGGGAGCTGACAGCCGAAGGCGCGTTCTTCTGGCGGTAGGCGGCATAGGCGACGTCACCGACCGGGCTCGCCGCCAGATAGGTCTCCTCGGGCTCGAATGCGCGGATGCCGATGTCGGTCTCGCGATAGGCAAGGCTGGCCCGCGTCTCGCCGACGGTTATCGCCAGGTTGAAGCCGTCCCTCTCGCTGCAGAGCGCCGGGAAGTTCTCGGCAAGTAGCCAGGCGATCCAGGTGCCGACGGTGATGCGGACGGTCGCGCCTTCACCCTCGCGCCGCCAGCTCTCGACCCGGCGCGCGGCGGCTTCCATCTCCTGGAGCTGCTCGAAAAGAAGCTCGCCATCGCCCGTGAGCTGGTAGCCGGTCTGGCTGCGCAGGAACAGGGCGCGCCCGGTTCGCTCCTCGAGCTCCAGCATCCGCCGCCCGACAGTGGCGGGGCTCGAGCCGAGCGTTTGCGCCGCTCCGGTCAGGCCGCCCGTGCGTGCCACGCTCATGAAACAGCGGTAGATATCCCAATCCAGGTTTTTCATGGCTGAAAAATATAGGCCGTTATCCGGTGTATGTAAAACTGCTTTTGATGCATAAAAGAGGTGATGCCCACCACATGAGGAGCATCACGATGGAAATGATGGCAATGGTCTATATCGCCGACATGGCCCTGAAAAACAGGCGTTGGGACGAAGACTTCGATCCGAAGCCGCTGGGATATTTTCGGCGCCTGTTCAACGCCTTGACCGCCAGGATCGCAGAGCGACGCATGAGGCGCGTCGGCGCTGAAAAAAAGAGCACCGCGGAGCCCTGCGGCCACGCGGTGCAATGTTAGCCCCTGCCGTTGTTATGTCGCACGGCGATTCCGGTTTGCCGTGCCTTCGCCGGAAGACGGAACGTCCGCCGTCAGCGAATTCGATAGCCGGTCGCCTCAGGCGGCCCGGTAGTTGTACTCGTCTGCTTCCGGCTCCAGGCGGAACTGCTCGACAAGCATCATCAGCGTGTCCGCCTGGTGCGCGAGCGACCGGCTCGTCGCCGTCGCTTCCTCGACCATGGATGCGTTCTGCTGTGTCATCTGGTCCATCTGGTTGACCGAGCCGTTGACCTCGTTCAAGGCCACGGCCTGATCGCGGCTTGCGGTCGCGATCATCTCGACGTGCTGGCTGACGGTGACGATCTGCGCGCTGATCGATGCCAGCACTTCGCCGGTTTCCTTGACCAGGTGCGAACCCGCATTGACCTCGGTCGTCGACTTGTTGATGAGGCCCTTGATTTCGCGCGCGGCCTCTGCCGAACGCTGTGCCAGTTCACGCACTTCCTGGGCGACAACGGCAAAACCCTTACCCGCTTCACCCGCACGCGCCGCCTCGATGCCGGCGTTCAGCGCCAGGAGGTTCGTCTGGAAGGCGATGTCGTCGATCACCTCGATGATCTGCTCGATCTGGCGCGAGGCGTCCTCGATGCGTCCCATGGCGGCGATCGCGTTGGTGACGACGGTGGCCGAACTGTCGGCGCTGCGCTTCGTCTGGATCACAGCATGGTTGGCTTCTCCGGCGCGTTCGGCCGACGAGCGAACGGTCACGGTGATCTGGTCGACGGCGGCGGCGGTTTCTTCGAGCGATGCGGCTTGCGCTTCGGTCCGCTTCGACAGCGAGTCCGCGGCATGGTGCATGCTGGAGCCGCTTTCCTGGATCGCCTGCGCATTGGCACGGATCTGCGAGAGCGTATCCTGCAGGCGGATCAGCGAGCCGTTGAAGTCTTCGCGCAACTGTTCGAGACGTCCGTGGAAGGGAACCTCGATCTGGCGCGAGAGGTCGCCCTGCGCCAGGCGACCGAGGCCGGCCGCAAGCTCGCTGACGGCCAGATCGATCTGGCGATCGAGTTCGCGCTTTTCCTGGTCGTTGCGGCTGCGCTCCATATCGGCGCGTGTCCGCTGCTCTTCGCTCTCGGCCTCGATGCGCACCTTGGAAAGCGCGTTCTCCTTGAACACGCCGAGCGCACGCGCCATGTCGCCGATTTCGTCGCGACGGGCATCGCCGTCGATTGCGGTGTCGAGGCGACCATCTGCGAGGCGACGCATGGCAGCGGTGATCTGGCCGATCGGCTTCTTCAGCGTCAGCGTCAGCGCAATGCCGGCCAGCAGCGCGATGACGACGCCGGCGACGGTTGCAGCGACCGAGATCTGATTTGCTTCCTGGCGCTCCGTTCCCGCAGCCACCTTCTGCTGCTCGGCAAAGCCGGTGAGATCGCCCCAGATCTGGTCGATCGACTGGCCGGCGGCGTCGAAGTCCGAGGTGCGCTTAACGGTGATTTCGACGAGTGCTGCGGCATCCTTCTTCATCGCCGTCAGGATCGGCATCAGCGTATCGGCAATCTTGTCGAAGGAAGCGCCATCGCTGGCAACGCCACGCAGCGTCGCCATGTTCTGCTGAACGGCAAGTGACTTGTCGAGCAGCTTCTGGCGGTTCTCTTCGTTCGTCTGCCCCATGAAGGTCGCAGCGGAGATCTGGATGTCCGTGATCGACGCGGCGAGCCGGCGGGTTGCGGTCAACACCGATTCCGTCGTGACGATCTGCTCGTCGAGCTCGGCGAAAATGCGCGTCGCATCACGCATCTTGCCGACCGATGCTGCCTCCAGGCGGAAGCTCGCGGTGCGGAAACGGTCGACGTACTTGGAGATACCGGCAAGCGTTTCCGGACCGGCCGGCGCCTTTAGCAGCGAGCCGATCTCGCTCGAGGCCGAGGTGATCGTTTCGGTGAGCGACTTCTCGTCCTTCGGCAAAAGGCGGAAGATGTCGCGCTCGGTGCGGCCGATCATCGGGAAACGTTCCTTGACGGCCTTCAGCTTGTCGTCGACGGTGATCGCCTTGCTGACTTCGGTGCCGAATTCATTGAAGAAGCGGCTGGCGCGCATCAGCTTCTCGGCTTCGCGCAGCATGGTCTTGGCGGCGTTTTCGTTCTTCCGCACGGCGTATTGCAGCCGGTTCGATTCCTCGTTGATCTTGGAGCGCTCGATCAGCAGTGCGTCGAGGTTCGCCGCCATCGCGGCGCGCAGCTCCTGTTCACCGACATGCAGCTTCCAGAGGCCGTCAATACGCGCCTCGATGTCGTTTGTCGCGGCGATTGCGGCCGTCAGCTCGTCCTGGCCGCTCTGGCCGGCGACCTGCGCGGCCGTCGCGGCAAGCACATCCTTCTGGGCCGAAATCTTCGACTGGACCGCTTGCCTGGTTTCCTCGGTCGTCGAATGCAGGAAGGCGTTCATGCCCGCATAGACATCCTTGAAGCCGCTCAATGTCTGCAGCACGCTGTTGGAAATCTCCATGCGGCCCTGAAGCAGGCCGGATGCATAGAGGCCGGTGATACCGACGGCACAGATGCTGACGACGAAAGGCAGGATGAAAAAGAGCACCTTCGTCTGGATCTTGAAACGGGCAAGAATTCTATCAATGAACATTGAAAACACCTTGGCTCGCAGCTCGCATTCGCCTCCCCCGACGGCTCGAGACGTCTGCGCGTTCCACGACAGGGCGTGAAGGCGCGAACGATCGAGAGCCACCCGATGCGCAAACAGGCTGATGTTTTTCGGAAAATCATACGGCGCACGCCGCAAGTCCGTCGGCAATCATTGCGGATCCGCGCCACCCCTCCAGGCAGCGCGAACCTGACGAAACTCACATCGTCGTACTATTCAATTTGAACGATTAAAAATTATATAAGCGCAATCGCCTGCGGCGGAAAATCCGAAGGGGCGCGGGGGCGCTTACGCTGCGCCCCATGGAACCGGCCGCTAGGGCCGGTCGCCGGTGATCAGAACCAAAGGGCCGGAATGGCTGCGAGCGCGGCTACGGCGAAGAAGGCGATCAGTGCGAGGCGCGTGACAGCGGCCTTCTGCTGACGGCTTTCGTCGGTACGGGCAATCGCGATGGCGCGGGAACGGCGGCGTGGTTCGTTCATGGCATCCTGTCCTTGTCACATCGACCAGCAACCATCGGCCCGGATGAACCGGCTTGCCAGTCACACACATATTGCAGCCATGCCGTGGCGGAGGAAAGTCAAAAAATAGGAAACAGTGTTATTTCCGTTTATGTGACAATCCGATCTCACCAACCGTCGGCTGTGCCGACGAAAATAAAGGTTTGATCAAATCCGTTAACAATTGCTGAAGCGCGACCCACCAAAAGCAGGGAGATCAGGCGTCCTGCCCGGCAGCTAAACCCGATGCCCAGGCCCATTGGAAATTGTAGCCGCCAAGCCACCCGGTCACATCGACGCATTCGCCGATGAAGTAGAGGCCCGGCACCGCCTTCGCCTGCATCGTCTTGGAATCGAGCCCATTGGTGTCGACGCCGCCGAGTGTGACTTCAGCGGTGCGATAGCCCTCCGATCCGGCTGGCTTGATCGTCCAGGCCTGGATCGAGGCCGCAAGCTGATTGAGCGACTTGTCCGAGAGGTCGGCCAGCTGACGGCCGGTGAGCTTCGCGCCATCGGCGAAGAACTGTGCGAGCCGGCGTGGCAGGATGTCACCAAGCGCCGTCTGCACCGCCTGCTTCCCATGGCTGCGGCGGATTTCTTTCAGGATCGCGGCGATGTCGATGTCCGGCATCAGCCGCAACTCGATCTCCTGTCCTTCGCGCCAATAGGAGGAGATCTGAAGGATCGCCGGGCCGCTCAGGCCACGGTGGGTAATCAGCACCGCT